>CANFYD010000077.1 GCA_947450745.1 Burkholderiales bacterium | reverse complement strand
TATTGGGCCGAGGCTTCGGCCAGCGGCATGGTGCCCCGGCTTTCGTGCAGGCGGGTCTGCAAGCGCAGCGCGGCCCAGGCGCTGCGGAAGTCGCAGCCTTGGGCCACCACGCTCCGCACCAAATCGCCGCGCTTGCAGCGCTGCTCCAAGTGGGTCAGTGCCGCCGCAACCAAGCTGGCGGCTTGTTCGGTCATGCCGCCGCGTTCGGCAATTTCTGCCCGCAGCAACAGCGTACGGCCTTGGTTGCTCGGGTCGGTCGCCAGCTTGTCGGCCACCAACTCGGCCGCTTGGGTGTCACTGGCCATGACGCGCAAACGCCCTTCGGCCAGCAAGATCAGCGACGCTTGCCGCGCGTTCTTGGGGTCTTGCCGTATCGCTTGCAACGCTTGCGCAGCCTGCGCCGGCTTGTCGTAAGCATTGCGCAGCAAACGGTTGAGCCGCAAATCCAGCGCCGGGTCGATGGGCTCGGCAGCGGCTTGTGTCGATACTGCTGTGGCTGTGGCTGTGGCCGCTGCTGCACTGATGCCGCTCATGCTGAGCAAGGCGATCAACACGGCCAGGGCCCAAGGCCGCTGCAAAGAGGGCGTCGTGTTCATGCGCCTGCCACCTCGTCGGCCACCGGGCCGTGCAGGGCCAGCAGCTTGATGCTGCCGTCGAGCCAGGCGGCTTCCATGCTGGCGGCCAACGTTTGCAGGCTGGCTTCGTCCTGGGCCGCCACGCTTTCAATGCCGTAAGCACGGTTGCGCCCATGCGCTTTGGCCAAGTACATCGCCGTGTCCACGAGGTCGATGGCGCGCTCCCAATTGACCACCAGTTCATGCGGTGCCAGCGGGAAGCTGGCAAAGCCGATCGAGGCGGTGACCGTGAGCTGCTCGCGGCCATGGGCAATGGCCGGCCGGGCAATCTGGTCCAACAGCCGCTGTGCCAGCGTGCCGGCGGGGGCCACCTCGTTGGCGGCTGCCGGCCCCGCGCCACTGCTGGCGTTGCGAGCCGCCACCACGATCAAGAACTCCTCGCCGCCCCAGCGCACCACCAGGTCTTCTTCTCGCAAGGTGGCACGCAGCCGCTGCGCCACTTCCACCAGCACGCTGTCACCGGCCGCGTGGCCGTGCACATCGTTGATGCGTTTGAAGTGGTCGATGTCGATCAGGAACACGGTGCCGCTGAACTTGCCCTTGTCGGCCAGCCGCTTGATGGCGGCCTGAAAGTGACGCCGGTTCGCCAGCCCGGTCAGCGGGTCGCGCTCGCCCTGGACCTTCAGCGCGGCATTGCTGTGCGCCAGCGCTTGGTTGGTCTTGCGGATGCGCTGGTAAGCCAGCCCCAGCAGGGTGGCCAGCAAGACGATGCAGCCGGCCAGCGCCGCCCACAGCTTCAGTTGCAGGTCGTGGGCGCGCAATTGCTCGGTTTTCAGCCGGCTGTCGCTGTTGAGCAGCTCGGTTTCCTTGGCGCGGCGCTCGTCGTCGTAGTTTTCTTGTGCTTCCAGCACTGCTTTGCGGGTGTCGTCGCGCAGCGCTTTGTCGATCAACTGGCGGTAGCTGTGCAGCGCCTCGACCGCGCCGCTCAAGTCACCGGCGCGCTCCAGCGCGCTGCCCAGCTCCTGCCACCCCAGGGCCACGCTGGTTCCCGCACCGCGTTGTTCCTCCAGGGCAATCGCCTGTTTGACTTCGCGTTTGCCCTCTGCCACCCGGTTCAGCGCGATCTTGGCGATGCCCCCGTTGTGCCTGGCCAGCAGCTCGGCTTCGATGTTCTGCGTCGTTCGCGCCAGCGCCAAACCTTCTTGCGACAACTTCAGCGCTTGCGCAAAGTTGCCTTGTTTGAGGTGGAAGTCCGCGTAATTGCCCAGCGCCAAGGAAGCCAAGGCGTCGGCACCGGCCAAGCGGGCAAAGTTCAGCGCTTGTTGCTTGGCTTGTTCGGCAATGGCGCGGTCGCCCAGCTCGGCGTAGGCGATGCCGCGCGTCGTGTAAACGTTGAACATCAGCATCGGGCTCGGGTCCCGCAAGGCCTCGGCCAAGGCTTCGGCGCTGGTTTGCGCCGCCCGCTCCAGTTGCTCGGCGTCCACATAGATGTTGACCATCCGGCTCAAGGCTTCGGCGCGCCGCCAACTTTTGCCCGATTGGTCGGCCAGCTTGAGCGCGGCATGAGCGCTGGCAATGGCGGTATCGAACTGCCCCAGATCCCCTTGCAAGACGGCCAGAATCAGATGACTGCGGAACAGCAGCGGGGGCGGAATGGAGCTGGCATGCGCCTGGCTCAGCGTCGCCAGCGCTTTGCTGGCCTTGAGGCGGTCACCGGCTCGCCGCAGGGCGAGGCTGCGCACCAAGTCATGGGCCAACTGGGCCGCGCTGCGGTTCGTCTCGCTCGGCCAGTTTTGCAGGTCGGTCAGGATGCTGTCCGTCAGCGCCTGGTCGCGCATCTCGGCACTCAGGTTGCCGCGCAAGGCCAGCAGCTCGACCCGCAGCATGCTGCCCGGCGGTGTGCGGGCTTGCAGGTCGCGCAGCGCTTGTTCGCTCAGCCGGGGGTGGAGCACGCCTTCGCGCTCCAGGCGTTCCAGCTCTTGCCAGACCGCTGTCTCGGCGCTTGCATCGGTGACTGCATCGGTCGTAACGCTCGCGCTGGCCGCCGCCCGCAATGGGGTTTTAACGGCGCTCTGCTGGGCCGGCTGCACGGCGGGCTCGCAAGCCGTCAACAGCGTGCCGCTCAGCAAGGCTGCCAGCAGTGCCCGCGATGGCGGACCCCGCCGCGCTTGAAGGCGCGGCTGCAGGGGCGGCAGCAAGGCCGCCAGCGTCGAAACGGGGGCGACGCGATGGATCAAGGTGCAGGCTCGGCGCTTCAAGGTCGGGGCTGAGTTCGAGGTGGACGGGGCCGACGGGGCGGCGACGGGCTGGACATTCAACGAGGCAGTGAACCGTGCTCAGTGTAGTGAACGCGGCACTGCCTTGCCCGTCGTGCTCATGCATAGCGGCCGCTGGATCGTTCGGTTGTGCGGCCTGTGGCCTGGATCAACCCACCCAGTAAAGAGTTCTCACCCTTTCAGCCCACCAAGGCCGGTTGGTAGCCGCGCGGCACCGCCCCGAGCAGGCGGCGGGTGTAGTCCTGCTGCGGGTTGGCCAGCAGCGCCTGCGTTTCGCTTTGCTCGACCACATCGCCGTTCTGCATCACCAACACCTCGTCGGAGATGAACTTCACCACCGCCAGGTCGTGGCTGATGAAGATGTAGGACAGGCCGAACTCGTCCTGCAAATCCTTCAGCAAGTTGAGCACCTGCGCCTGCACCGACACATCCAGCGCCGACACCGCCTCGTCCAGCACCAGCACCTCGGGGTTCAGCGTCAGGCAGCGCGCAATCGCAATGCGCTGGCGCTGGCCGCCAGAGAACTCATGCGGATATTTGTTCAGCACCGAATCGTCCAACCCCACCTTGACCAGCAAGGCACTGGCGCGCGCCATGCGGTCGGCGCTGGAGCTGCCGATGTTGTGAATCTCCATCGGCTCGACCAGCGTTTGCCCAATCGTGAAGCGCGGGTTCAGCGAGGCATAGGGGTTCTGGAACACCACCTGGATGCGGCGGCGCATTTTTTGCCACTCATTGCCACTCATCTTCAGCAAGTCGCGGCCCTCGAACAGCACCTCGCCGCCCGACGGTTCGTGCAGGCGCAGCAGCGTCAACCCCATCGTCGTCTTGCCCGAGCCTGACTCGCCCACCACGCCCAGCGTGTAGCCCTTGCGCAGCTTGAAGTTCACTTCCTTGACCGCCGGGAACTCCTTTTTGCCGAACAGACCGCTCTTGAAGTAGAAGCTTTTCTTCAAGCCGCGCGCTTCCAGAATCACCGGCGCGTTCGGGTCCTTGGGCTTGGCAACGCCGGCCACGCGGGGTGTGCCGTTCTGCCCGGCGATGTGATCGTCGATCACCATCAGGCGCGCCGGGTTCTCGGTCAGCGACGGTCGGCAGGCCAGCAAGGCCTTGGTGTAGGTGTCCTGCGGGTTAGAGAAGATCGCCGCCACTGGGGCTTTTTCGCGGATCTCGCCGCCGCGCATCACCACCACATGGTCGGATATTTCACCCACCACGCCGAGGTCATGCGAGATGAACAGCAAGCTCATCTTGTGCGTTTCCTTCAGCCGCGCCATCAGCTCCATCACCTGGCGCTGAATAGTCACGTCGAGCGCGGTGGTCGGCTCGTCGGCGATCAGCAACTTGGGGCTGCAGGCCAGCGCCACCGCAATCATCACCCGCTGTTGCTGCCCGCCGGACATCTCGTGCGGATAGGACTGCAAGCGCCGTTTCGGCTCCGGTATGCCCACTTCGTTCAGCAGCTCTTCGGCGCGCGTCAAGGCTTGGCGGCGGCTCATGCCCATGTGCTTGATCAGCGGCTCGATGATTTGTGCCGCCACGGTGAAGACCGGGTTCAGCGAAGTCATCGGGTCCTGGAACACGCAGGCGATGTCGCGGCCGCGAATGCTTTGCAGGTCGCGCAACGAGGTTTGCAGCAGGTCGCGGTCCTGGAACAGGATGCGCCCGGAGCGCTCGGCGTTGTCCGGCAGCAGGTTGAGGATGGACATGGCCGTGACACTCTTGCCCGAGCCCGATTCGCCGACCAGCGCCACCGTCGAGTTCTCCGGGATATCGAACGACACGCCTTTGACGGCGAAGGTACGCTGCATTTCGCCCTTCACCCGGCCCATGCGGAAGGCGACTTTGAGGTCTTGAATACTCAGCAACATGCTCACTCCAGGCCTCTCAATTTCGGGTCCAGCGCATCGCGCAGGGCATCGGTGAACAGCGCAAAGGCGGTCACGAAGATGGCCATCAGGCCGGTCACTGCCGCCAGCTGCCACCAATACCCGAGGATCAACTCGCTTTGCGATTCACTCAGCATCGTGCCCCAGGAGACCTGATCGACACCGACGCCCAGGCCCAGATAGGACAGGATGACCTCGCTCTTGATGAAGGAGACGACATGCAGGGACAGCTGCACCAGCGCCACATGCGAGACATTCGGCAAGATGTGCTTGAACATGCGCGAGTAGCGCGACGCGCCGATCGCTTCCGCAGCGCGCACATATTCACGCACCGAATGCTTCATGAACTCGGCCCGGATCAGCCGGTATATGCCCGGCCAACCGGCCAGCCCCAGAATCATCACCACCGACAGCACGCCGCGGCCGAAGATCACCGCGAAGGCAAAAATCAGCAGAATGCTCGGTATCGCGGTGAAGACGTTGTAGAGCCACTCCAGAAAGTCGCCCACCTTGCCGCCGAAAAACCCCGACAGCGCGCCCAGCACGGTGCCGATGACCGTGGCCACCAGCGCTGCCAGCAAGCCCACCAGAATCGACACCTCGGCGCCCTTGATCGCCTTGGACAGGACATCGCGGCCCAGCCGGTCGCCGCCCAGCGGCAGCGTTTCGGCCTTGACCGTGATCTCGGTGGTGTAGAACTTGGCGCGCTCGGCCCATTCCTGGTAGCGCGGTGCCAGCGGGTCGATGTCGGTCAGATCGACATTCGGGCCCTTCGGTTGTGCGATCACGCCGGTGGCCTCGGCCGGAGCGGGGCCCAAGAACGTGGGCGGCGCATTCGGCACGCCCACTTCCTTTTGCCAATCGCGGGCCAGCAAGCCGCTGGTGGACGCGATCACCATCAACAAGAAGAAGCCGACGATGACCATCGACACCATGCCCACTTTGTCGCTGCACAGGCGGTGCCAGGAGGCAGCCCACACGCTCGGCGAGCGGCCCGGCTTGGCCGCAACGGGGGTGATGGGAGGCAAAACGGCCGTCATTTCAGCACCACCCGTGGGTCGACAAGTTTGTACAGCAGGTCGGTGATCAAGTTCACCACCATGGTCAGGAAGGCGATGTAGATGGCGAAGGCCTGGATGACCGGATAGTCGCTGCGGTTCACCGCCAGCAAAATCTCACGGCCCAGGCCGGGAATCGAGAAAAACACCTCCAGCAAGAAGCTGCCGACGAACACGCCGGGCAGGGCGACCGAGATATTCGTCAGGATCGGGATCATCGCGTTGCGCAACACATGCTTGAGCAGGATGGTGCGTTCCGTCATGCCCTTGGCGCGCGCGGTGCGCACATAGTCGTGGCCGACTTCGTCCAGAAAGAAGGTGCGGTAGAGCCGCGTGTTCGGCGCAATCGACACGGCCACGGCCACCAGCACCGGCAGCGGCGCGTAGGTGGTGAGGTTGGTCCAGACGCTGTCCGTCCAGCCCTGCACCGGGAACCAGCCCAGTCGGAAGGCAAACAGGTATTGGCCGACGATCACGTAGACCAGCAGCGAAATCGACACCGCCACCGTGCTGACAATCATCACCGTGCGGTCGGTCAGGCTGCCGCGTACGGAGGCCACGGCCAGCGCAAACGGTATCGCCAGCAGCACTTCCATCACCAGGATCGGCAGCATCACCGTCAGCGTGGCCGGCAGGCGGCTCGAGAACAGGCCGGCGACCGACTCATTGGTGGCCCAGCTCTTGCCCCAGTCGAAGGTGACGATCTGCCGGATAAAGATCCACAACTGCTCCCAGACCGGCTTGTTGAGGCCCAGTTGATCGCGGATCGCGTCGATCTGTTCAGCGCTGGCGTTCAAGCCGCCCAGAATTTCGGCGGGGTCGCCGCCAAAGTATTTGAAGAGGAAGAACACCAGCAGTACGACACCGAGCAGAGTCGGAATCATTTGCCACAAACGTCTGAGCAGATATGCCGCCATGGCTGCGGGCCTTTCGTTTTAGCGCGTCGTCGATCCGACAAAATTGAACCCCGCTAGCTTGTGGCGAACGGGGTTCCTGAGGAAGAGTTCCGAGCCAGTCTAGTGCACGCAGAGCGCTCGCCTTACCGGCATTTGCCCTGAGTCACCCCGAGATGCGGGGGGCAGGCCTGCGGGGCAGCCGGGCACTGCCGGAGCGGCGGCCGGGATAGTCCACAATCCGCCGGGCACCGCGTCAACCCGCGCGGCGGCTCACCGTGACCTGCTGTGCCCAGCCCACAAGGCCAAAGCAACCATTGAGGAATTGACCGTGAATCGATCTTGGCGCCAAGCCGCAGCAGTCCTGCTGAGCGGTGTTTCTTTGCTGGCCTGTTCAACTGTTTGGGCGGCCGACACCGCAGCTCCGGCCCCTGCCTCGGCCGAGTCAAAAGCCGCCAAAGTGCTCCGCTTCGCCTTCCGCGTGGCCGAGACCGGCTTTGACCCGGCACAGATTTCCGACGCCTATTCCAAGTCCGTCGCCGGCGGCATTTTTGATGCGCCGCTGCAGTTCGACTACATGGCCCGGCCGTTCAAGCTGAAGCCGGCCACGCTGGTCGCCATGCCCGAGGTCTCGGCCGATTTCAAGACGCTGACCTTCGAGCTGAAGCCGGGCATCTACTTCTCGGACGACCCGGCTTTCAAGGGCGTGCGGCGCGAGCTGACGGCGGCCGATTACGTTTATTCGATCAAGCGCCACTACGACCCGCAGTGGAAAAGCCCCAACCTGTATTTGCTTGAGAACGTGAAGATTCTGGGCCTGTCGGAACTGCGGCGGCAGTTGATGAAGGCCAACAAGCCGTTCGACTATGACCGCCCGGTCGAGGGGCTGAAGGTGCTCGATCGCTACCGCTTCCAGGTCAAGTTAGGCGTCAGCGACCCGCGCTTCATCAACCAGTTCTCGGACGCTGCTTTTCTCGGTGCGGTGGCGCGTGAGGTGGTGGAGTTTTACGGCGACAAGATCATGGAGCACCCGGTCGGCACCAACGCCTGGCGGCTGGCCGAATGGCGGCGCAGCTCACGCATCGTGCTGGAGAAAAGCCCCAGCTTCCGCGAGGAGTTGTATGCCGAGCAAGCCTCCACCGCCGAGCCCCACCTGAACGCGCAAATCGCCAAGCTGCAAGGCCGCCGAATGCCGATGATCGATAGGGTCGAGATCTCCATCATTGAAGAGAGTCAGCCGCGCTGGCTGTCGTTTTTGAATGGCGAGGCCGATGTGTTGGAGGAGGTGCCGGCCGACTTTGCCAGCGTCGCCATGCCCAACAACAAGCTGGCACCGAACCTGGCCAAGCGAGGCGTGCAGATGGTGCGTTATCCGCGCGCCGAGGTGGCTTTCTCCTACTTCAATATGAAAGACCCGGTGGTCGGCGGCTACACGCCCGAAAAGGTCGCTTTGCGCCGCGCTATCTCGCTGGCGGTCGATCTGGAAAAAGAAGTCCGTTTGGCGCGGCGCGGCCAGGCGCTGCCGGCCCAAGGCCCGATTGCTCCGGGCACTTTTGGCTACGACCCGCTGTTCAAGACGGAGATGAGCGAGTTCGACCTGTCCAAGGCGCGTGCGCTGCTCGATTTGTATGGCTACCTGGACCGCGACGGCGATGGCTGGCGCGACCTGCCCAACGGTGAGCCGCTGCTGATCGAGTACGCCACCCAGCCGGACAGCCAGAGCCGCCAGCTGATCGAGTTGTGGCACAAAAGCATGGAGGCGCTGAAGATCCGCATGAGCTTCAAGTCGGCCAAGTGGCCGGAAAACCTGAAGGCCGCCAACGCCGGCAAGCTGATGATGTGGGGCGTCAGCTGGGTCGCCACTGCGCCCGATGGCGATACCTTTTTGGCGCTGGGCGACGGCGCGGCCAAGGGCAAGGCCAACAAATCCCACTTCGACCTGCCAGCTTTCAACGCGCTCTACCTGCAGCAGAAGTCCATGCCCGACGGCCCCGAGCGCCTGGCGGTCATGAAGGAAGCGCAAAAACTGATGGTGGCTTATATGCCGTACAAATTGCACGTGCACCGCATCTTCACCGACATGGCCCAGCCCTGGGTGCTGGGTTACAGCCGCAACATCTTTGTGCGCGACTTCTGGAAATACGTGGACATCGAC
This sequence comes from Burkholderiales bacterium, assembly GCA_947450745.1. Taxonomy (GTDB): domain Bacteria; phylum Pseudomonadota; class Gammaproteobacteria; order Burkholderiales; family Burkholderiaceae_C; genus Paucibacter_A. The sequence goes on along the minus strand of CANFYD010000077.1, from coordinate 2,084 downwards.
ACCGACGCGCTGCCGGGGCAGCAGCCATGAGCGTTCGGCGCGGCGCTCTCAACATGAGCGCCCGGCGCGGCTTGCTCGAGCTGGCCTTCGCCGTCACCGTCACTGCGGTGCTTGGCTTGGCAACTGGCGTGGCGGCAGCCCCAAGTGCCGTCAGCGCCGCGCCGCATGTGCTGCGCTACGCCTTCCCGATTGCCGAAACCGGTTTTGACCCGGCGCAGATCAGCGACGATTATTCGATGGAGATCGTGTCGAATATTTTCGAGTCGCCGCTGACCTATGACTACCTGGCACGGCCGATACAGCTGAAAGCGCTGACGGCCGCCGCCCTGCCCGAGGTCAGCGCCGACTTTCGCGAGTTCACCGTCAGGCTCAAACCCGGCAGCTATTTTGCCGATGACGCCGCCTTCAACGGGCGGCCGCGCGAGCTGGTGGCGGCCGACTATGTCTACGCCCTCAAGCGCAATTTCGACCCGCGGCTGAAGAGCCCCAATTACGCCAACCTGCAGGGTGAAAAAATCCTCGGCATGGAGGCCCTGCGCAGCGCCGCCGTCAAAAGCGGCCGGCCGTTCGACTACGACACGCCGGTGGCCGGTTTGCAAGTGCTGGACCGCTACAGCTTTCGCATCCGGCTTGGCCGCAGCAGCCCGCGCTTCGTCCACACACTGGCCCACCTGAGCAGTGCGGCGGTGGCGCGCGAGGTGGTCGAGCGCTATGGCGACACGCTGATGGAGCACCCGGTCGGCACCGGGGCGTTCCGGCTGAGCGAGTGGCGGCGTTCGTCCAAGATGGTGCTGGTGCGCAACCCGAACTTCCGGGAGAGCTATTACGACGAACAGCCGGCCGCCGATGACGCCGCCGGCCAAGCGATTGCTTTGCAAATGAAGGGCCGCCGCTTGCCGCTGCTGGACCGGGTCGAGGTGTCCATCGTCACCGAGACACAGCCGCAATGGCTGGCCTTTCTGGCCAATGACTTCGACACGGTAGCCGTGCCCTACGACTTTGCCAATCTGGCAGCACCGGGCGGGCACTTGGCCCCCAACCTGGCCAAGCGCGGCATGTTGATGCACCAGGGCTTGCGCTCGGATGTGGTGTTCACCTATTTCAATATGGAAGACCCGGTGGTGGGCGGTTACAGCCCCGACCGGGTGGCCTTGCGCCGCGCGATTGCCCTGGGCTACGACAACGAGGAGGAAATCCGCCAACTGCGCAAGCGTCTGGCCATTCCGGCGCAGAGCATTCTGGTGCCCAACACCTTTGGCTATCTACCCGATTTCAAATCCGAGATGAGCGAGTACAACCCGGCGCGGGCGCGTGCGCTGCTGGACCTGTTCGGCTATGTGGACCGTGACGGCGATGGCTGGCGCGAACAGCCCGATGGCAGCCCGCTGGTGCTGGAGTTTCATACCCAGCCGGACGGCGGTTCACGTCAGTTCAACGAGTTGTGGCTGAAGCATATGAAGGCGATCGGCCTGCGCCTGGCCTTCAAGCACGCCACTTGGCCGGAACAATTGAAAATGGCCCGCGCCGGCAAGTTGATGATCTGGCTGCTCAGCCAGACCGCCACCAGCCCGGATGCCGAAGCCTTGCTGAAGATGGCTTACGGCCCGTCCAAGGGCGAGGATAACCTGGGCCGCTTCGATCTGCCCGCCTACGACCGCTTGATCGAGCAGACCCTGGTGTTGCCCGACGGCCCCGAGCGCCAAGCGCTGATCACCGCTGCGCTGCGCCTGCTGACCGCCTACATGCCGATGAAAGCGCATGTGCACCGCATTCGCCTGCGCTTGTCGCAGCCCTGGGTGACCGGCTACCAGCCGCATCCGTTCTCGAGCAACTTCTGGCGTCTTATCGACAGTCAGCCCCCCGCCCCATGAAGCTTATTTCTCTGACACGCCGGTTCTTGCCCGGCCTGGTTTTTGCAGCCACTTCCCTGACCACGCTGACCACGCTGGCCGCTGCGGCCGAGCCGCCCAAGGTGCTGAGATACGCCTTTCAAGTGGCCGAGACCGGCTTCGACCCCTCGCAGCTGTCCGACATCTACTCCCGCACCATCACGGCAGCGATTTTTGAGGCGCTGTACGGCTACG
>CANFYD010000076.1 GCA_947450745.1 Burkholderiales bacterium | reverse complement strand
GCCCGCCCGGTGGCCGAGGCGATCAGCACCGCCGGCGGCGTGCGCTTGGAGGCGCTGGACGAGCACTTGATGGTGAAGCAGCTGCCCGGCCTGTTCTGCGCCGGTGAAATGCTCGACTGGGAAGCCCCGACCGGCGGTTATTTGCTCACCGCCAGCATGGCCAGCGGCCGGCTGGCGGGTGACGGTGCCGCGCGCTTTTTGCTGCAGCAGCCGTAGCCGCAACAGCGACAGCGACAGCAACAGCCCGGCTTCAGCGCGACTGGCCGGGCTTCGTCACGCTGTCCGGCAGCTGGAACACCGCCACTTCACCGGCCAACTGATTGGCGAGCGACTTCAGCGATGAGCTGGCGGCGGCGGTTTGCTCGACCAGGGCCGCGTTCTGTTGCGTGTCGCGGTCCAGGTCATTCACCGCGATGCCGACTTGGCTGACGCCCAGACTTTGCTCCCGCGTGCCGTTGGCGATGTCGCCCAGCAGGCTGTTGACGCGCGCCGCCCCGGACACGATGCCCTGAATGGCCTCGCCCGCTTCCCGCGCCACGCGGGTACCGACCGACACTTGTTCGACGCTGGTGGTGATCAGGCTCTTGATCTCGCGCGCCGCCACGGCGCTGCGCTGCGCCAGGTGTCGCACTTCGGCCGCCACCACCGCAAAGCCGCGCCCCATCTCGCCGGCCCGTGCCGCTTCGACGGCCGCATTCAGCGCCAGGATATTGGTCTGGAAGGCGATGCTGTCGATGGTGCCGATGATGTCGCTGATCTGGCTGGAGGACGCGTGGATGGTCTCCATCGTGGCCACCATCTTGGTGATCACCAGGCCGCCGCGCTCGGCGATCTCGGCATTCTGTTTGGCGATGCCGGTGGCTTCTTGCGCATATTCGGCCGTGTGCTTGACGGTGGCCGAGATCTGCTCCATCGCGGCGGCGGTTTCTTCCAGATTGGCCGAGGTCTTCTCGGTGCGGGCGGACAAGTCCATCGCTCCGTCTGAGATCTCCGAACTGGAATCGACGATTTCGTCGGCTCCGCTGCGCACGCTCATCACCATCGAGCGCAGCGACGCTTGCATCGCCGCCAGCGAGGCCATCAGCGTGGCGGCCTCATCCCGGCCCCAGGGCTGCGGGCTGGTGGTCAGGTCACCGCTGGTCATCGCTTCCAGGTGGCGCTGCACTTCCTGCATGCCGCCCAGCGTGACCAGCAAGAAGGCGTAGAACAAATAAAAGCCGACCATGATGCAGACCAGCACGGCGACGGCCAGCAGCAGGCGCTGTTGTTGCGTGGCTTCCAGGCGTGTGGCCAGCAACTGGTCGATCAGGGGCACGGTCTTGACGTAGAGCTGGTCCAGCGTGCGCACTGCTGCGCGACCCTCGGCATACAGGGCCGCAGCATCCAAGCCCTGGTTGTCCACCACGGCACTGTGAGCTTTCGCCAAGTAGGCGCTGACCTGGTCAAGCCCGGCCAGGTCGATCTGGGCAGCCAGCGCTGGCGTGGCTTTCTTCGAGCGGCCGATGTAGTCGCGCAAGTCCTGCACGCCGGCACCACTGCGGGCCAACCAGATGTTGAAATTGGCCAGCTGCTTTTTGTCGAGCTGGCCGGTGGACGCCGCAAAGCTGGCCCAGCCCCAAACCTGGCCGGTGTCTTCCATCAGCTTGGGCATCGTCAGCACCATCGCGTTGATCAGGTAGTAGCTGTCGACGTCGGGGTCCAGCACCAGGTTGGAGTCGTCACCGAGCCGGTTGGTCAGCTCCCGCGCAGCCACCACTACCGGGCCGAAGACGGTGCTGCCCTGCGCGTCTGCACCGGTCTGCGACGACGCAGTCGCCTCCCAGGCGGTCTTCAGCTGCTCGACCGGCGCTTGCATCGCCAGCGGGTCGCCGGTTTGCTTCAGGTGCAGTTGCAGTGCGGCCAGCGCTTGGTCGGCTTTGATCCGGGCAGCGGCGTAATCTGCCTTGGCGTCCTTGGCGACAGGGGTGTCAGAGCCGCCCAGCACGGCCCGGGTGGCATTGCGCGTGAAGGTCAGTTCCCGGTAGAAGTCGCCCAGGTCCTTCATCGCGGCAGCGCCGATGCGCTCCTTCGCCGCGAAGTCGATCACCTCTTGTTTGGCTTGCCACAGGCTCACGGAGACGAGAGCCAGTGGCAGCAAAAAGACGGCGGAAATGATCGCCGCCTTGCTGCTGAATTGCAGCATGCGAAACAGGCGTATGCCCATCGCCCAGGGGCCGTGGTGGGTGAAGTACCCGCCAGCTTCTGGTGGCACGCCTTGTTGTGCCTGAACTTTGCTTGCCGACTTACCCGACGCCGAATTTTTGTTGTTCATGTTTTCCCAAAGGAGATCAAGGCTGGCCCGGGCATTCCTTGAGTTGCCCTGGCTGTACTGGTATCGGCGCTTGACCGAGCCGCTTGAGCCGGATTCTCAAGCATGTGGCCTTTGTTTGCGCAGCGGTCACTGTGGCAAACTGCCTGTTGTTTTTTACTTGGTACGCACCGTTTTGGACAAGATCCTGCTTCAAATTGCCGCCGAACTGAAGGTTCGCCCGGCCCAAGTGCTGGCCGCTGTGGAGCTGCTGGACGGCGGGGCCACCGTGCCCTTCATCGCCCGCTACCGCAAGGAAGCGACCGACGGGCTGGACGACACCCAGCTGCGCGACCTGGAAGCCCGCTTGAGCTATTTGCGTGAGCTGGAAGACCGGCGTGCGGCGGTGCTGAAAAGCATTGAAGAGCAGGGCAAGTTGACGCCCGAGCTGCGCGCCGCGCTGTTGGCGGTGCCGACCAAGCAGGAGCTGGAAGACCTCTACCTGCCGTTCAAACCAAAGCGCCGCACCAAGGGCATGATCGCCCGCGAAGCCGGGCTGGAGCCGCTGGCTGACCGGCTGTTTGCCGACCCCACGCTGGAGCCGCTGACCGAGGCGGCGGCCTTCATCAATGCCGATGGCGGCTTTGCCGATGCCCACGCGGTGCTGGACGGCGTGCGCGATCTGCTGGCCGAGCGCTGGGCCGAGGACGCCGTGCTGGTCGGCAAGCTGCGCGAATGGCTGTGGGCCGAGGGCAAGTTCAAGTCCAAGCTGATGGACGGCAAGGACGAAAACAACCCGGACATCTCCAAGTTTCGCGACTACTTCGACTACGCCGAAAGCATCAGGACCGTACCGTCGCACCGGGCGCTGGCGGTGTTCCGGGGGCGCACGCTGGAGTTTTTGGATGCCAAGCTGGGGCTGGATGAAGAGGCCGTGGCCGGCCAGCCGGGCTTGGCGGAGGGCCGCATCGCCCGCCATCTGGGCTGGAGCCATGCCAACCGCGCCAGCGACGCCTTGATCCGCAAGACGGTGGCCTGGACCTGGAAGGTCAAGTTGGGCCTGAGCCTGGAGCGCGACCTGTTTGCCCGCCTGCGCGAGTCGGCCGAGACGGTGGCGATCAAGGTGTTTGCCGAGAACCTGCGCGACCTGCTGCTGGCCGCCCCAGCCGGAAAACGCGTCGTGATGGGCCTGGACCCGGGCATTCGCAGCGGCGTCAAGGTGGCCGTGGTCAGCGACACCGGCCGCGTGCTGGACACGGCGGTGGTCTACCCGCATGAGCCGCGCAAGGATTGGGACGGTTCCATCCACACGCTGGCCCGGCTTTGCGCGGCTCACGGCGTCAACCTGATTGCCATCGGCAACGGCACGGCCAGCCGCGAGACCGACAAGCTGGCCGGCGACCTGATCAAGCGCATGCAGCAACTGGTGCCTGATGTGGAAATCCAGAAGATGGTCGTCAGCGAAGCCGGCGCTTCGATCTATTCGGCCTCCGAGTTCGCCTCGAAGGAGCTGCCCGACATGGACGTGACGCTGCGCGGCGCGGTTTCCATCGCACGGCGTTTGCAAGACCCGCTGGCCGAGTTGGTCAAGATCGACCCGAAAAGCATTGGCGTTGGCCAATACCAGCATGACGTCAACCAGTCCGAGTTGGCCAAGATGCTGGACACGGTGGTGGAAGACTGCGTGAACTCGGTCGGCGTTGACCTGAACACCGCGTCGGCCCCGCTGTTGTCGCGCGTGTCGGGTTTGTCCGGCACGGTGGCGGCGTCCATCGTGCGCTGGCGCGATGCCAACGGAGCATTCAAGAGCCGCAAGCAGTTGCTCGACGTGACGGGCTTGGGCCCCAAGACCTTCGAGCAAGCGGCCGGGTTCTTGCGCATCCGGGACGGCGAGAACCCGCTGGACTTTTCCGGCGTGCACCCTGAAACCTATGGCTTGGTGCAGCGCATCCTGAAGACGCTGGCCAAGCCGGCGGCCGAGGTGATGGGGCGCAGCGATGTGATCCGCAGCTTGAAGCCCGAGGCGTTTGCCGACGAAAAGTTCGGCGCGATCACCGTCAAGGACATTCTGGCCGAGCTGGAAAAGCCCGGCCGCGACCCGCGCCCCGACTTCAAGGTGGCGCGCTTCAACGACGGTGTCGAGGATTTGAAGGACCTGGTCGAAGGCATGGTGCTCGAGGGCACCGTCTCCAACGTGGCGCAGTTCGGCGCTTTCATCGACTTGGGCGTGCATCAGGACGGGTTGGTCCACGTCAGCCAGTTGTCCAACAAGTTCGTTACCGATGCCCGCGAGGTGGTCAAGACCGGCGATATCGTCAAGGTGCGGGTGCTGGAGGTGGACATGGCCCGCAAGCGCATCTCGCTGACGATGAAGCTGGATGCGCCTGTGCAACGCAGCGCCGCCAAGGAGGACAACAACTTCCGCCCGGCCGCTCGTCATGAACGCAACGAGCGCTCGGGCGGTGGCCGCCCCGCACCGGCCGCCGCGCCTGCAGCCGGCAACGCGATGGCCGCCGCGTTTGCCAAGTTGCAGCCCAAACGCTGATTTCGGCAGGCGAAACCCGTCCTTGGTCGCCTTCGGCAGGACAGGTCTTGCCGGAGTCGCTATGGTTCGCTCCGTTCGTTGAAACCCCGGAGTCCTGTTTGAAGCGTCAACCCACCGCCGCCGCCGTCTGCGTCTTTTGTGCGCTGCTGAGTCAAGCCCCCGCCTACGCGCAAGACGCGCCGCCCGGCATGGGGGACGCCGCCCCGCGGCCGGGCAATCGGCTGGAACGGGTGGAGGTGACGTCGCGCCAGCAGACCGACACCGACCTGCGCCGCAAAGCGCCGGTGGCCAAGCAGATTTACGGCCGCGAGGAGATGGACAAATACGGTGACAACAACCTGGCCGATGTGCTGAAGCGCTTGCCGGGCGTCAATATGCAAGGCGGTGCGGTGCGCATGCGTGGCCTGGGCTCGGGCTACACGCTGTTGTTGATCAACGGCGACCCGGCACCGCCCGGTTTTGCGCTCGATCAGCTGAGCCCGTCGCAGGTGGAGCGGATCGAAGTCACCAAAGGCCCGACCGCCGACCAGAGCGCGCAGGCAGTGGCCGGTGCCATCAACATCATCTTGAAAGACGCTCCGCGCTTGTCGCAGCGCGACTTGCGCCTCAGCCTCGGTTATGCGGCGCAGCGGCCGACGCCGTCGTTCAACTTCACCTTTGGCGAGCGGATCGGCGCACTGTCGATGTCTTTGCCCTTGTCGGCGTTCGAGTGGCGCAACCAGAACGAGTTCGTCAACCAGCGCTTCATGCCGGGCACCGATGGGCTTGATTCACGGGTCGTGCAGCGTGGCGATCAGGCCATCTGGGGCCATGGCTTGAACTTCGGCCCGCGTTTGAACTGGAAGCTCAGCGATGAAGAAACGCTGTCGCTGCAGACCTTTGTGCAAAAGGGCTACTGGAACAACCGCTCGCAATACCAGAACGAGATTCTGGCCGGCCAACCGAGCTTGGACGACGACGGCGTCAACCACGGCACCTGGCAAAACCTGCGCAGCAATCTGCAATGGATCAACCGCTTCAGCGATTCGCAGCGCATCGAGTTGAAGGCCGGCGTGCAGTCGTCCCAAGGCACGGTCGACAGTCAGACTTACCGCAACGGCGCGCCGCAGCGCCATGCCTTGAGCGACAACCAGGACCGCGGTCTCACCCAAGCGGGCAAGTTTGCGCAGTTGCTGGGCGACGCGCACAGCTTGACCGTCGGCTGGGACCTGGAGTGGCGGCAGCGCGACGAAACCCGCGACGTGACCGAGCTCGGACGGCCGCAACTGCCCGAGTTCGAGGGTCAGCCGTTTGCGGCGCGCATCGCTCGCCAAGCGCTGTTTGTGCAGGACGAATGGGAGTTGTCGCCGCAATGGTCCACCTACCTCGGCCTGCGCGGCGAGCGCATCGCCACCGAAAGTCGTGGCTCGGCGGCGCTGCCGGTCAACAACACCAGCACGGTGGTGACGCCGCTGTGGCACCTCAACTACAAGCTCGACCCCAAGGGTCGCGACATGATCCGCGCCAGCCTGACGCGCAGCTACAAAGCGCCGGAGCTGAGCGCCTTGCTGTCGCGCCCGACCCTGAGCAGCCTGTTTACCAACACCGATCAGCCGAACACCGCGCTGTCGCCGGATCGCGAAGGCAACCCCTTGTTGCGGCCTGAGTTGGCCACCGGCCTGGACGTGGCGTTCGAGAAGTATCTGGACGGCGGCGGCATGCTCAGCGTCGGCGTGTTCCACCGCAGCGTGGACAACCTGATCCGTAACGTGACCACGCTGGAGTCGGTCGCCTGGGCCAGCGTGCCGCGCTGGGTATCGCGGCCAAGCAATTTCTCCAAAGCGCAGACCAGCGGGCTGGAGCTGGAGGTAAAGGGCCGTGCCGGCGAGTTGTTGCCGGCCCTGTTCGAGCCCAAGCTGGCGCTGAATCTGCGCGCTTCGGTGAGCTTTTACCGCTCCCGCGTCGAGGCCTTGTCCGGCCCGAACAATCGGCTGGATGGCCAGCAGCCCTGGTCGGGCAACCTCGGGTTTGACTACCGTTTGTCCAGCTTGCCGCTGAGCACCGGGGTCAGCTTGGCCTTCACGCCGGCCTATTTGACGCAGCAAACGCAAACGCAGTCGCTGGAACAGTCGCGCAGCCGCGGCCTCGATGTGTTTGCGCTCTGGAGCTTCAGCCGCAGCGTGTCGCTGCGCTTGTCCGCCAACAATCTGGCCCCGCTGGACAATCAGACGCAAACAGTGCTGAGCAGCGGCTACAACAGCAGTTCGCAGCGCAGCGGGCGGACCAACTTTGGTGCGGCGCTGGAAGTGAAGCTTTGACTCCGGCAGACCAAGTTACGCTGCCAGCCCAGGATTCGGTCTCAGGTCAGCTCAGACCTTGACTACAATCCTCCACCTGTAACAGAGCTCACAGCACCCCACAAAGCGCGGCGACAGACCGCGTTTTTTGATTTTTGGCCCATGATCGGCCCGCAGACTCCGGAGTACCCGATGATTTCGATTCAATTGCCCGACGGTTCCAAGCGCGAGTTCCCGCAAGCCGTCACCGTGGCCGAAGTTGCGGCCTCCATCGGCGCAGGGTTGGCCAAAGCGGCCTTGGCCGGCCGCGTCGGCACCGGTGAGGCGGCGCGCTTGGTGGACACCAGCTTTTTGCTGGAAGCCGACACGCAATTGGCCATCATCACGGACAAGGACCCCGCCGGGCTGGAGGTGATCCGCCATTCGACCGCGCACTTGCTGGCCTATGCCGTCAAGGAGCTGTTCCCGGATGTGCAGGTCACCATCGGTCCGGTGATCGAGCATGGTTTCTTCTACGACTTTGCCTACAAGCGCCCGTTCACGCCGGAGGATCTGGCGGCGATCGAGTCGAAGATGGGCGAGTTGGCCAAGAAGGACGAGCGCGTCACGCGCACGGTGTTGCCGCGCGACGAAGCGGTGGCCTACTTCAAGAGCTTGGGTGAAGCCTACAAGGCCGAAATCATCGAGAGCATTCCAGCCGATCAGGACGTGTCGCTGTATGCCGAAGGCAAGTTCACTGACTTGTGTCGCGGCCCCCATGTGCCGTCGACCGGCAAGCTGAAGCACTTCAAGCTGATGAAGGTGGCCGGCGCTTATTGGCGCGGCGACCACCGCAACGAGCAGTTGCAGCGCATCTACGGCACGGCCTGGGCCACCAAGGACGACTTGCAGAAGTACTTGCTGATGCTCGAAGAAGCCGAGAAGCGCGACCACCGCAAGCTGGGGCGCGAACTCGACCTGTTCCACATCGACGAGCATGCGCCGGGCGTCGTGTTCTGGCATCCGAAGGGCTGGACGGTCTGGCAGCAGGTCGAGCAATACATGCGCCAGATTTACCGTGACAACGGTTATCTGGAAGTGAAGGGCCCGCAACTGCTGGACCGCTCGCTGTGGGAGAAGACCGGCCACTGGCAGAAGTACCGTGACAACATGTTCACGACCGAGTCGGAAAAGCGCGACTACGCGCTCAAGCCGATGAATTGCCCCGGCCATATCCTGATCTTCAACCACGGTATCAAAAGCTACCGCGATCTGCCGCTGCGCTTTGGCGAGTTTGGCCAGTGCCATCGCAATGAGCCGACCGGCGGCCTGCACGGCATCATGCGGGTGCGCGGCTTTACCCAGGACGACGGCCATATTTTTTGCACCGAGGCGCAGATTCTTGAAGAGTGCGTCAACTACACGGCGTTGCTACGCGCGGTTTACAAAGACTTCGGCTTCACCGACATCATCTACAAAGTGGCGACCCGCCCCGAGGCCCGCATCGGCACCGAAGAAAGCTGGGACAAGGCCGAGCATGCGCTGATCGAGAGCTTGCGCGCTTCCGGTTGCGATTTCGTCATCTCGCCCGGCGACGGTGCTTTTTACGGCCCCAAGATCGAATACACGCTGAAAGACGCGCTGGGTCGGCAGTGGCAATGCGGCACGATGCAGGTGGACTTTTCGATGCCGGCGACGCTGGGTGCCGAGTATGTCGATGAAGACAGCCAGCGTAAAACGCCGGTCATGTTGCACCGCGCCATCGTCGGCAGTCTGGAGCGTTTCATCGGAATTTTGATCGAGCAGCACTCCGGCGCGCTGCCGGCTTGGTTGGCACCGACTCAGATCGTGATCGCCAATATCACCGACGCTCAGGCCGATTACGTCACGGAAATAGCGAAGTCGCTGCAGAAACAAGGGCTTAGGGTTCACGCAGATTTGCGCAACGAGAAGATCACGTATAAAATCCGCGAGCATTCTTTGCAGAAGGTTCCGTATATCCTCGTCGTAGGTGACAAGGAGAAGGCAAATGGGACCGTTGCGGTGCGCGCTCGTGGCAACCAAGATCTGGGTGTGATGGCTTTGGAAGACTTCCTGGTGAAGATTTCCGCCGATATCGCCCACAAGGTCTGAGGTTTCTAGCCCGAGCGCATTTTATTTTGTTTGGGCCTCTTGCCTTGAGGCTCGCTGAAAGGTATGCACCATCGCTACATTTGCTGACCGTCGAGCCATCCCTGAGCGCAAGCACAGGCTGAACCGCGAAATCATGGCTCCCGAAGTCCGGCTGAATGGCCCGGAAAACGAGCCGCTCGGAATTGTGAGCATCCAGGAAGCGCTGCGTATGGCCGGCGAGCTGGATGTGGACGTTGTCGAAATCTCCGCAACCGCCACGCCTCCGGTGTGCCGCTTGATGGACTACGGCAAGTTCAAATACATCGAGCAAAAGCGCGCGGCCGAGGCGAAGTCCAAGCAGAAGGTCATCGAGATCAAGGAAGTCAAATTCCGTCCGGGTACGGACGAGGGCGACTACATCATCAAGATGCGCAATCTGCGCCGCTTCATCGCCGAGGATGGCGACAAAGGCAAGGTGACTTTGCGTTACCGTGGCCGCGAAATCACCCACCAAGACATCGGCATGCGCTTGCTTGAGCGCATTCGTGACGAACTGGCGGATGTGGCTGTGGTCGAGAACATGCCCAGGCTGGAAGGCCGGCAGATGATCATGGTGTTGGCGCCTAAAAAGCGTTAAATCAAAGTTGTAAACGCTACTGAAAAACGTAGCGAGGACAGCCAAATGCTAGGCGCACGGCGCGTAGCGACCGATACATACATGGGTATGTTGAGGAAGCGAGCACCGAGCACCGAGCAACAACGCAGTTGGCTGCCACAGTAGTTTTTTTATACAGCCCGTTGATTTGGTCGTCGGCGGGCTTATTAGCCTCCAAAGGCCCCCAAGATCTGCAAGAGTTTTGCAGACGCCTTTGGAAGCGTCACAAGAAGGAGCAATCATGCCCAAAATGAAGACCAAGAGCGCCGCGAAAAAACGCTTTCGCGTTCGTCCAGGTGGCACCGTCAAGCGCGGTCAAGCCTTCAAGCGTCACATCCTGACGAAGAAGTCGACAAAGAACAAACGCCAGTTGCGTGGTTCTGTATCAGTGCACTCGACCAACATGGGCCACATGGCTCAAATGTTGCCGTTTGCTGGCCTCTGACCGACTTCTGAAGGAAAACTACTATGCCTCGCGTTAAACGTGGTGTTACCGCACGTGCCCGTCACAAGAAGGTCCTGGCTTTAGCCAAGGGCTATCGTGGTCGTCGTAAGAACGTCTTCCGCATCGCCAAACAGGCGGTGATGAAGGCGGGCCAATACGCCTACCGTGACCGTCGCGCCAAAAAGCGCGTGTTCCGTGCCCTCTGGATTGCCCGTATCAATGCGGCTTCCCGTAGCCTGGGCCTGACCTACAGCGTGTTTGTTGCTGGTCTGAAGAAGGCTCAGATCGAAATCGACCGCAAGGTCTTGGCCGATCTGGCCGTGCGCGATCCTGCTGGTTTTGCCAGCATCTTCGCCAAGGTCAAGGCTGCACTGGCTTAATGTGCGCCGGCCGCTCTTGATTGAGCGGTTGATGGCGCCAGCCCTGAATTCGCCCGCGAGTTCAGGGTCAGCACCCTGAAGGCCGACACCCTGGTGCTCGGCCTTTTTTTCGTCCGACGACACGCCCGATAACTCATGCCCGACAAGACTGGCACCGCGATGAACGAGCTCGATCAATTGCTGCAGACGGCCCAAGGCGAATTTGCCTCGGCCAACACGCCCGCCAACCTGGAGAACGCCAAGGCCCGCTTC
>CANFYD010000075.1 GCA_947450745.1 Burkholderiales bacterium | reverse complement strand
GGCATGCCCGGCATTCCACTGATTCAAGCGCGGCCCGTGCCAGGCCGCGCGCCGGCCGAGCCGGTCAAGCCATGAGCAAGACGTCTGCAGCAGCAAGCGCAGCGCGGCGTGCCAGCGGCCCGCAACGTGGCTTCACGCTGATGGAGTTGGTGGTCACGCTGGCGCTGCTGGGCTTGCTGGCGATGCTGGCTGCGCCGCTCAGCGAACTGGCGGTGCAACGCGCTCGCGAACAAGAGCTGCGGGTGGCGCTGCGTGAAATCCGCAGCGCGCTGGACCAGTACAAAGCGGCGGCCGAGCAGGGGCTGATCGAGCGGCGCGTCGGTGACTCCGGCTACCCCCCTGATCTGGATTCGCTGGCCAAGGGCGTGCGCAATCAGAAGTCGCCCGGCCATGAGCCGATGTTCTTCCTGCGCCGGGTGCCGCGTGACCCGTTCGCTGCGCCGCAGCTGCCGGCCGCGTCGAGCTGGGGCTTGCGCAGCTATGTCAGCCCACCGCAGGCACCGGCTGCCGGTGTGGATGTGTTCGATGTCTATACCGAATCGACCGCCATCGGCCTCAACGGCCTGGCTTATCGGGAGTGGTGAGAAAGCGATGACAGCAACTTCGAAGTTCCAACGGGCCGCCGGTTTCACGATGATCGAGCTGGTCGTGGTGATGGCTGTGCTCGGCTTGCTGCTCTCCATCGCGATGCCGCGTTATCTGGAATCGCTGGAGCGTGGCCGTGAGCAGGTGTTGGCCCACAACCTGGCGCAGATGCGCGAGGCGATCGACCGCTTCTACGGGGACCGAGGCAGTTATCCGGATCGGCTCGACGAGTTGGTGGAGCGCCGCTACTTGCGTGCCGTGCCAGTGAACCCGTTCACCGAAGCGGTCGATTGGCAATTGATCGGCCCGCCGGCCGGGGTGCGGGGGGCGATTTTCGATGTGGCGGAATCAGCGGCCGACCATGCGGCGCGGCGACGCGACCTGTCGTTGTGGCTTCCTGTCATGACGGAGGCGGAGGCAGTGGAGGCAGCTGCCAATGCTGCCAACGCCGCGAGTGCCACCAGCGCCGGGACCTTGCCATGACGGCAACTTGCCCCCGCTCGAGCGGCGTCGTGCTGATCGGCGTGTTGATCGCGCTGGCGCTGGCGGCGCTGATGGCGGTGCAAACCGGCCAGCGCCTGGCGGACAGCCGGCAGCGCGACAACGAGGCCGAGCTGCTGTTCGTTGGCGAGCAATATCGGCAGGCGATCCAGTCTTACTGGCGCGAGTCACCCGGCGGCGCACGCGTCTGGCCGCAGCGGCTGGACGATTTGGCCGAGGACAAGCGCTTTGCAATACCGCGCCGCCACTTGCGCAAGCTTTACCGCGATCCGCTGGCACCCGAAACCAGCTGGGGGCTGGTGAATCAGGGCGCGGCCGTCATCGGTGTGTACAGCCAAGCGCCGGGCATGCCGTTCCGACAAACCGGCTTCAGCAGCACGCAGCGAGACTTTGACGGCGCGCGCCGCTATGCCGATTGGCGCTTTGTAGCGGCCCTGCCGGCCACGCCGGGCGCGGCAGCATCTGGCCCAGGTAACGGCGCCGGCGCCGGCACCGGCAACAGTCCTGCACCCGGCCGCACCTTGCCGCCCAAACCGGCCCCGCCGCTCAGCCGGGGCTTGCGATGACAGCGCGCTTGGTGGTGGCTGACAGCCATTGGTTGATCCGCTGCGGGCTGCGCGCCACGCTGCAGTCGCTGGCCGAGCATCAGGTGGTCGGCGAGGCGGCCGATGTGGCCAGCAGCGTGACCCGCTCGGTCGAATTGGCGGCGGACTTGACGCTGCTTGATGTGCGACTGCCCGTAGGCGGCGGTATCTTGGCCGCGCGGCTGATCAAGGCCCAGCGGAGCCAGCAGAAAGTGCTGTTGCTGAGCAATCAGGACGACGCCGTGTCCCTGCGTGAAGCGCTGGGCGCGGGTTGTGATGGCTGTGTGCGCAAGGACAGCTCGGACCGCGAGTTGTTGGAGGCGGTGCGCTGTGTGTTGTCCGGCGGTGTTTATCTGGATGCCGAGATGGCGCGCCAGATGGTGCTGCAGGATCAGCAGAGTGAGGCAGCACAGCCGCCCGGTCTGCTGGCCTTGCTGACAGGGCGTGAGCTGACCGTATTCCGCCTGATCGCCGAAGGGCGCACCAACCGCGGCGTCGGCGAATCGCTGCATTTGAGCCCGAAGACGGTGGAGAAGTACCGCGCGTCTTTGATGTTGAAGCTGAAGCTGCAAAGCGCGGTGGAGCTGCGCTTGCTGGCGCTTGATCTCGGTGTGGTGCAACGCGCCGCGCTGCGTGTCGCTTGACGATGAGCGGCTAGCTTTATTATTAATTCATAATTAAATTAAAATTTAAATAATATTAAAAAGTTCTACAGAGAAAAATAATTTCTCGGCTGGCGTTGCGGATTTTATTTCAGAATATTTTAATAAGGTAGGGTGTTTACCCACCGAGTATGTCGGCGGGCAGGCAATGCCTCGCGAGCGTGACTTTAAAATCTTAGAAATTTGCCAAAATACACCGGTAAACCCGTATTTTTATGCGGGATCTTGTGAGAATTTTTGCCTGGCAAGGTTGAGTCAGCAACGATTAAACGCTGCGCAGTTTGGGGGTTGTTACCCACTCTGAATGCGGGGGTGAAAACATTGTCAGCAAGCCATGGGTTCTATAAAAATACGCCCTTGCTGATGTGATTTAGTGGTTTTGGGTTCTCCATGAAAGTGGCTGTCGATTGAGTAAATCAGACCCAATGGAGGGTTTTCAAATGACCCGCATCAGTAATCTCAATCAGCGGAAAGTTGCCGGTTATTCCACCTGCGGCTGATTCCAAGCAGTATTGATGGGGCTGTTCATGCGTAAATATTTCAAGTTCGAAGCCCGGCCTGTCGCCCAGGCCGTCAGCGTGTTGTTGGCGCTCGCCGCCGTCGCGACGGCCAGCCAGGCCGGGCCGGGTTTCGGGGATGCGTTCGATTTGAACAACATCCCGTTCGTGATCCAGAGCTATTTCGCCAGCAGTCCCGCAGGTGCCCGGCTGTGGACACCGATCCTGAACACCGACGGCACGCCCAAGCTCGACGCGCAAGGCCGTCCGATGCTGGCCCCCGACAGCTATGACCCGGCCAACCGGGAGGCGTATGACGCCAAGGTCAAGCAGTTCTACCCGAACGGTTACCCCGGCACCGGCAAGGCGCTGCGCAAATTCATCGACCCGCTGCCGCTGTTGGGTGCCGCCAATGCCAAAGTGATGGCCGACGGTGTGACGCAAAAATACATCCCGGTGGCCAAGTCCAGCAAATGGCGCAACCCGCAGGGCGCGCTGACCGGTGACGACTATTACGAGATCGCCGCGATCGAATACGCCGACCGCTTTCACACCGACCTGAACAAGGCCACCACGCTGCGCGGTTATGTGCAAATCGACGCGGAGGCCAGCAATGGCCGCACGGCGCTGGCCGGCAGCAAGGCCGTGGGCTTGAGCTACCCAAGCGGCGCGCCGATCATGATCAACGGCACCGATGCCAACGGCAAGCTGACCGGCGTCCAAGTGCGGGCGTTGGCCTTCGACAACCCGCATTTCTTGGGTCCGGTGATCCAGTCGGTCAAAGACACGCCCACCCGCGTCAAGTTTTATAACCTGTTGCCCGTCGGGCGCGCAGCCACCGTGACCAACCCCGACGGCTCGGTCACCGTCACTCAGCGCAACGGCGACCTGTTCCTGCCCGTCGATCCGTCGATCGTCGGCGCGGGCTTCGGTCCGGACGGCCTGACCACCTACACCCAGAACCGTACCAACATCCACCTCCACGGCGGCGACAGCCCCTGGATCAGTGACGGCGGCCCCCATACCTGGATCACGCCGGCCGGCGAGTCTGACGCTACCAACCCGGCCGCGCTGGCCGGCACCGCCTCGATCGCTCCGGCCGTGCTGGGTGACTTCCTGCGCGGCCCGGGTGCGTTGAACGTGCCCGACATGAACGACCCGGGCGCGGGCGCGATGACCTACTACTACCCGAACGGCCAGTCGGCGCGGATGGAGTGGTACCACGACCACACAGTGGGCGTGACCCGGCTGAATGCCTATGCCGGGCTGCTGTCGGCCTACTTTCTGACCGACCCGACCGAACAGGCGCTGATCGCTGATGGCACGCTGCCCGGTGCTGACGCCACCATCCCACTGATTCTGGGCGACCGCACCTTTGTGCCCGACGACATCGCCTTCCAGGACGGACGTTGGAACACCTCGGCCTGGGGCCAGCCCGGCGACAGCTGGTTCCCGCATGTCTACGAGACGGTGCAAGACCCGAACCAAGCGACCAACTTCAATTCGGTCGGCCGCTGGCACTGGGGGCCCTGGTTCTGGCCTTCGTATCCCTCGCTGTACAACCTGCCCTCGGGGGGTTATGGCGATGTGACGACCACGCCGGAGGCCTGGAACGACACCCCGACCGTCAACGGCGTGGCCTACCCGACTATGACCGTCGAGCCCAAGCCTTACCGCTTGCGCATCCTGAATGCGGCGAATGACCGCACCATCAGCTTCAATATGTTCGTCGCTGACAGCAGCGTCATTACTGACGACGGCCGCCTCAACACGGAAGTGAAGATGGTGCCCGTCAACACTTGGAGTGCCACAGCCTGTGCCAATCCGGCGGCTACTCGCAGCGACGGCATCTGCACGCCGGCGTCCTGGAGCACTGACGTCTACGGTCACAACGGCGGTGTGCCCGATGCCACCACGCAAGGCCCGCGCCTGCACCAGATTGCCAACGAGGGCGGTTTGCTGCCCGGTGTGGCCATCAAGGACCCTACGCCCACCGCCTTTTTGCTCGACAAGGGCCGCGCTGCGGTGCTGAACGTCGATTGGGGTGCGTCCGGCCTGACCCTCGGTAATGCCGAGCGCGCCGATGTGGTGGTCGATTTCTCACAGTACGCCGGCAAAACCCTGATCGTCTACAACGACTCCGGCGCCCCGGTGCCGGCGGCCGACCCGCGCAACGAGTATTTCACCGGTTACGGCGACAACTCCGCCACCGGCGGTGCCGAGGACACCCGTCCGGGCTACGGCCCGAACTCGCGCACCATGATGCAGATCGTGGTGGCACCGGCCGCCACCGGCACGGTCACCGCGTTGAACCCCGCTACGCTCGATGCCAAAGTCAAGGCGGCCTATCTGGCGTCGCAAGGCGCGCCGGTGGTCGCGCAGTCGGCCTACAACGCCGCGTTGGGCACGAGTTGGACCGACACCAAGGCTTTCGCGACCATCTTCACCGGCTCGGTCAAGAGTCCGACCTTCAACTTCGTGCCGGGCACGCCCAGCGCCGCGTTCAACTCGGTGCTGGTCAGCAACGGTGGCAGCGGCTACACCCGTCTGCCCAGCGTCGCCCTGACCGGTGGCGGCGGTGCGCGTGCCACGGCCAACGCGTCGATGAAGATCGAGCGGGTGTATGTGGTCAACCCCGGCTCGGGCTACAAGACGGCACCGCTGATCCGCCTGACGTCGGAGGGCGCAGGCGCCAGCGCCACCGCCATGACCGACCTGAGCGTCAGCGCGGTCCAGGTGGCCCTCGGCGGCTCGGGCTACAGCATGGGTAGCGTGGCCACAGCCACGATCAGCAGCGGTGGTTTGTACACACCCGGTGTCAGAACGATCAGCTTTGGCAATGCAGCCGCCAACCGTTACCCGACCGCAACTCAGACGCCCGCAGTCACCCTCAGCGGTGGTGGCGGCACAGGAGCCACCGCGACGGCGGTGATGGCCGGTGCCGGCGCAACCCGGCGCGTCGCATCAATTACCGTCACCAACCCGGGCAGCGGCTACACCACGCCGCCCACAGTGACCATCGCGGCCGCCACCGGCACCGGGGCCATCAGCGCCACGCTGCCGGTAGCCACCACCGCCAGCATCGCGCCGACCGTCACCTTCCCCGCGCCAGTCGGCGGGGCGGCCGCCACAGCCACGGTGCAGTTCAATGCCAGCACCGGCGTTGTCACCGGTCTGACGTTGACCAATGCCGGCCGCGGCTATAGCGCGGCACCGGTGCCAAGCTTCGTCGGCGGCACGGTCAGCACGGCCGCCGTGGCCAGCACCACCATCACGGCAATGCCCACCGTCACCTTCTCTGCACCGCTGAAAGTGGCCGGTTCGGCCTCCGTCTTGGTGACGGCCACCGGCGTGCCCACCGTCAGCGCGACCGGCGGCATCACGGGCGTCACCATCACCAATCCGGGTTCTGGCTACACCTCCGCGCCGGCCGTCACGGTGTTGGGCACCTCGACAACCAGGGCCAGCCTGAGCTCAAGCGGCAGCGTCAATGCCGTGATGCTGACGGTGCCTGATCCGACCAATCCGCTCAGCGCGGGCGGCGGCGGCTACACCGACCTGAGCACCTTGGCCTCGGAGCCGAACAACCTGACGCCAGGGATGTCGATCTATTTCGACCCGCCGACCAACGCCGGCGGCGTCGTGGCCACGGCCGGGGCCACCGGCCGGGTGTTTGACGTGACGCTGAGCAACTCGGGCAGCGGCTACACCAGTGCGCCAACGGTGAGCTTCATCAAATCGCCCAAAGAGCCGGTGTACTCGACCAATACCGCCACCACCACGGTCAACTACACGCCGTTCAACAACGCCGTCGTCAGCGCGACTGCGGCCGTTGACACCGCCACCGGTACCGGCGTTGCCCAGGGCAACATCTTGGTCAAGACCAAGGCGATTCAGGAGCTGTTCGACCCGACCTACGGCCGACTGAATGCGACCTTTGGCATCGAGATCCCCTACACCAGCGCCTTGACCCAAACCACCATTCCGCTGGGTTATGTGGACGCGCCAACTGAGGAGTTTGCTGACGGCGAGACGCAGATCTGGAAGATCACCCACAACGGCGTGGACACCCACCCGGTTCACTTCCACTTGCTCAATGTGCAGTTGATCAACCGGGTCGGCTGGGACAACTTCGTTACCCCACCCGAGCCCAATGAGCTGGGCTGGAAGGAGACGATCAAGATGAGTCCGCTGGAGGACGCCATCGTCGCGGTGCGGGCCAAAAAGCCAGCACTGCGGCAGTCGAGCAGCGACGGCTCGTTCCGCGTCGGTGCTGGCTTCGGCCTGCCCAACAGCGTGCGCCGACTCGATCCAAGCCAGCCTGAGGGCGCGATGACCGGCTTTACCCAGATCAACACAAACACCGGCTTGCCGGCGTCGATGGCCAACGCGATTCAGGACTTCGGTTGGGAATATGTCTGGCATTGCCACATCCTGGGCCATGAAGAGAACGACTTCATGCGGCCGATCATCTTCCACGCCAACGAGGCGATTCCGACGGCGGCCACCGGGCTGACGGCCATCGGCAGCGGCACCCAGGTGGCGCTGAACTGGACTGACGTCGCGAGCACCGAGTTCCAGTACCGGGTCGAGCGGGCGGCTGTCGGCGCGACGGCCTGGACAGCACTGGCGACGATGCCGGCCAACTCCACCCAGTACACCGACGCCGCAGCCGGTGCCAACGCGAGCTACCAGTACCGCGTGGTGGCGGTGGGTCAGGCGGGCCAGTCGCCGTCGAACACGGCCGTGGTGGCCGCACTGCCCAACGCGCCCACCAGCATCAGCGTGGCCCAGTCGGGCAGCAACCTGGTGCTGACTTGGGCCGATGCGTCAACCACTGAGACCAGCTGGTCGGTGCAGCGCGCCACGGTGACAGCCGGCGTGGTGGGCGCGTTCTCGAACGTGAGCTTCGCGCTGCCGACCGGCACCACCGCGACCACCGGCAACCGCACGGCCACCGACAACGGCGTGGTGGCAGGCAGCAGCTACGTTTACCGCGTGGCGGCGGTCAATGCCACAGGCAGCTCGGCTTATGTGCAGTCGGCGGCGGTGAGCGTCACAGCAGCCGTGGTGGTGCCGGGCGCGCCGACCACCTTGGCCGGCTCGTCGACACCGACGCCCACCGGCACGCAGACCGCGACGACCGCGACGACGGCGACGGTCAACTTCAACTGGACGGCCCCGACCACCGGCGGTGCGGTAGTGAGCTACCAAGTGCAGCGCTGTACGGTCGTGGGCACTCTGTGCGTCTTTGCCAACGTCACCGGCACATTCCCGACTGCCACCAGCTTCCAGCAGACCGGCGTGAACCGAAAGTTGCTTGGCGTTCAGTTGACCTACCGCTACCGGGTCGGCGCGGTCAACTCGGCGGGCACCACCAACTCGACCACGTTCTTCCAGGTGGCACCGTGACTTTTCTTGTAGGACTTGCCTACGCCCACTCGACGCACCACAACAGGATCTCCTGATGATTGCCCAACGCATGTTCTCCATCGCAGCGACCACGCTGGCATTGACGGCCGCGTTCAGCACGGCCGCGCAGACCGAGGCTCGGGTCCAGGACGCCGCCCCCCCAGCGGCAGACAACCAGGCCGCCACTTCATTGCTCACGCTCAAGGACAAGATGAGTTACTCCACCGGCGTGATGACGGCCCGAAGCCTGACCAAGAACGGCGTGCCCTTCGATCTCGACCTGATGGTGCAGGGCCTGCGCGACGGCTTGGCCGGCGGTGCGATCCGGCTGCCTGAGAAGGAGCTGAAAGTGGTATTGCAGTCGATGCAAGCCGACATCTTGCGCAAGCTCAGCAGCGAGCGCTCGGTCAAGGCCAGCATCAACCGCGAGAACGGGCTGACCTATCAGGCTGCGTTCCGCAAGCAGCCCGACGTGACCTCGCTGCCCGGTGGCCTGATGGTGCGCGTGATCAAGGACGGCACCGGCGACAAGCCCACCGACCTGAGCACGGTGGTCGTGCGCTACCAGGGCAAGCTGATTGATGGCACCGAGTTCGACGTCACGCCCGAGGGCAAG
Source organism: Burkholderiales bacterium (assembly GCA_947450745.1). Classification (GTDB taxonomy): domain Bacteria; phylum Pseudomonadota; class Gammaproteobacteria; order Burkholderiales; family Burkholderiaceae_C; genus Paucibacter_A. The sequence continues at coordinate 2,125 of CANFYD010000075.1, read as the reverse complement.
ACGGTGACGATGAAGTTGACCGAGACCCTCACCGGCTTCCGTGAAGCGCTCAAGCGCATGCCGGCCGGCGCGATCTGGGAGATTGTCGTGCCGCCGGCTATGGCTTATGCCACGCGCGGTGCCGGCTCCGTGGGCCCGAACGAGACCTTGGTCTTCAACGTCGAGTTGGTCGCAGTCGTTCAGTAAGCGCTTGCCATGGACCGTGAATCTATCTTGCGCTGGGTCTTGCCGTTATTGGCCGCTGTGCCCATGTGGGCTGCAGCGGCGGCGGGCGCAGAGCCGCTGGCTGAAGCGGTTTCAGTCAGCGCTGCACCCCCCGCCTTGTCGGCCAATGCCCTGAGTCGCCAGCAGCGCCAGCGGGTGTCCGACCGAGCTTGGCGCAGCGACGGCGTGGCAAGCGCTGCCGGCGCAGTGACCGCGATGCCCTGGTCGGAAGACCCGAAGCTGATCTCGCAGGGCGCGCGCATTTACCTGAACGGCCAGCGCACGGACGGCCAACCGTTGGTGGGCATGCGGCTGGACGGGCAAGTGCGCATTGCGGGTGCCGCAGCGGCTTGCGTGCTGTGCCACCGCCAGAGCGGCCTTGGCGCGGTGGAGGGGACAAACCAGATCGCGCCGATCAGCGGCCGTTACCTGTTCGATCAGGATCGGCGTGCGGTGGTCAATATGAATTTGCGTGCGCGCAAGAGCTTCAACCAGCGGCACGAGCCGTACACACTGGAATCGCTGGCGCGGGCGCTGCGCGACGGCGTGCATGAGCAAGGGCGGGCGCTCGACCCGTTGATGCCCCGCTACGCGCTCAGCGACACCGATGTGCTGGCGGTGGCGAGCTATTTGCGCCAACTCTCCAATGCTTGGTCGCCCGGCGTGACGGAGAAGACGGTCAGGCTGGCGACGGTGGTGGCACCGGATGTGGACCCCGAGCGGCGGCGCATCTTTCTGGCCACGCTGAACGGCATCGTGGCACAGAAGAACGGCAACATCATTCACGGCGGCCAACGCACCATGTCCAGCGGGGCCGAAATGGTGCTGCGCACCGATCGGCAGTGGGACATGCAGGTCTGGCAATTGACGGGACCGGCATCTGGTTGGCGCGCCCAGTTGGAGCGCTTCCAGGCCGAACAGCCGGTGTTTGCGCTGGCCTCCGGCTTGGGGGCGGGCAACTGGGGGCCGGTGCAGCAGTTTTGCCAGCAACGTCAGTTGCCCTGCTGGTTCCCGTCGGTAGGCGCGGTGCCGCCGGCCAGCGAGAACGGTTTTTACAACCTCTACTTTTCACGCGCTGCGGCGCTGGAGGCCGATGTGTTGGCGCGGCATCTGGAGGAGGGCAAGCCCGGCGGTCAGGTCTTGCAGGTGTATGCCGATGCCGGTGTGGCCGACAGCGCGGTGGCCGGCTTGCGCCAGCGGCTGGCCGAAAGCAAGCGGCTGGGCCGTGAGCTCCGCCTCGACGCCGACGGCCAGAGTGCCGAACTCGGGCGGCAACTGGCGGGCCTGAGCGCGGCCGACAGCGTGGTGTTCTGGCTCACGCCGGCGCAGTTGAAGCGGCTCGAGCAGTTGCCGCCACCGCTGGCCCAGGTGTACTTTTCGGCTTCCTTGGGTGGTGGCGACAAGCTGCCGCTGAATGCGGCTTGGCGGGCGCACGCCCAACTGCTCTACCCCTATCAGCGGCCGGAACTGCGCCAACGGGGCCTGATCGTCTTCAAGGAGTGGTTGCGCGTCCGTGGCCTGCCTCTGGAGGACGAGTTGCTGCAATCCGAGGTCTATTTCTCGCTCAATTACCTCAACGACACCCTGGTCGACATGCTCGACAACGTGCACCGCGACTATTTGCTGGAGCGCGGCGAAAGCATGCTGAGCCTGCGCGAAGCGGCTCGCGCCGAGGACGAGGCGCGTGATTTGGGCTTGCCTAAAACTCATCTGGCACAGCCGGGTGCGAAACCGCTGCGCGCGATGTTGCAGCGTCCGCTGATCCCGCGCGCGGTGCCACATGCCGCGTCTCGGACCTTGCTGGCGCAGGCCCCGGTGGTGGCTGCTGTGGATGTCATGGAGGGCGTGGAGCCCCAGCGGGGGGACGACGAATCGTCGATCTCGCGTTCCAGTGGCGCGCCGCAAAGCACCAGCGCCTATC
>CANFYD010000074.1 GCA_947450745.1 Burkholderiales bacterium | reverse complement strand
GTATTCACACGGCATGCTGAGCTGCAGCGAGTTCACCGGCGTGCCGCTGCGCATCATTCTGGACTTGGCCGGCGTCGATTACAAAAAGGCCCGCTTCGTGCTAGCCGAGGGCGCGGATGGCTCGTCGATGACGCGCACGATCCCGATGGAAATGGTCGAAAACGGCGAGGTGCTGGTCGCCTACGGTCAGAACGGCGAGATGCTGCGGCCCGAGAACGGCTACCCGCTGCGCTTGGTGGTGCCGGGCGTGCAGGGCGTCAGCTGGGTCAAATATCTGCGCCGCATCGAGGTGGGCGATATGCCGTATGCCAGCAAGGACGAAGCGGTGCACTACATCGACCTGATGCCCGGCGGCCAACACCGCCAGTACACCAGCACGCAGGAATGCAAGAGCGTGGTGACGACGCCGTCCGGCGGCCAAGTGCTGCTGGATCAGGGCTTTTACAACATCTCCGGCTTGGCTTGGTCCGGGCGCGGTGCGATCAAGCGGGTCGACGTGTCGGTGGACGGCGGGCGCAACTGGCGCAGTGCGCGGCTGGAAGGCACGGTGATGCCCAAATGCCTGACGCGCTTCAATATCGATTGGGTCTGGGACGGCAAGCCGGGCCTGATTCAAAGCCGCGCCACCGACGACACCGGCTTTGTGCAGCCGACCTATGCGCAGCTGCGCAAGGTGCGCGGCACCCGCTCGATTTATCACAGCAATGCGGTCCAGACTTGGCTGGTGCAAGAGAACGGCGAGGTGAAGAATGTCCAGCTTTCCTGAACACATGGCGCGCCGCTGGCCGGTGCTGGCTGCCCTGGCCCTGACGGCCACGCTGAGCTTGGCACAGGCGCAGACCAAGCCGGCAGCTACCAGCAATGCCGCAGGCACAGCCGCAACAGCCGCAATAGTCGCAACCCCAGCGCCGGGCACCGCGAAGGCTTATGTCGGCATCGGCCGCCAAGCCACCGTCAAGGAAGTGCAGGCCTGGGACATCGACGTGCGGCCCGACTTCAAGGGCTTGCCCAAGGGGGCCGGCTCGGTGGCCAAGGGCCAGGACGTGTGGGAGTCCAAATGCGCCCAGTGCCACGGCATTTTTGGTGAAAGCGGCGAGGTGTTTGCGCCGCTGATCGGCGGCACCACGGCAGACGACATCAAGACCGGCCATGTGGCGCGCCTGAATGACGCCAGCTACCCCGGCCGAACCACCTTGATGAAGGTGGCCACTTTGTCGACGCTGTGGGACTACATCAACCGCGCAATGCCCTGGAACGCACCCAAGTCGCTGAGCACCGATGAGGTCTACGGCGTCACCGCCTTTTTGCTCAATTTGGGCGGCGTGGTGGCGGATGATTTCGTGCTGTCCGACAAGAATATGGCCGAGGTGCAGCAGCGCATGCCCAACCGCAACGGCATGACGCTGGATCACAGTTTGTGGCCCGGCAAAGGGCTGACAACGGCCAAGGCGGCGGACACCCGCAATGTCGCTTGCATGAAGGACTGCGCGGTGGAGGCGAATATCGGCTCCTTCTTGCCGGAGCACGCCCGCAATGCGCACGGCAATTTGGCCGAGCAAAACCGTGCGGTCGGCCCGCAGCACGGGGTGGACACCACCCGACCGGCGGGGGCGGCACCTGCGGTCAAGGCTGAGCCGGCCGAGTCAGCCAAAGCAGCCCAAGCGCCACAAGCGCCACAAGCCAAGCTGGCGGCCCCCACGGCCTTGCTCAATAAGTACGCTTGCACCGCTTGCCACGCAGTGGATGGCAAGCTGGTCGGTCCGTCGTTCAAGGAAATAGCCAAGAAATATGCTGCCAAGTCCGATGCCGAGGCCTATCTCGCGGGCAAGATCCGCAGCGGCGGCTCGGGCGTGTGGGGGGCGATCCCAATGCCGGCGCAAACGCTCAACGAGGCGGATGCGCTGACGATTGCGCAGTGGCTGAAGGCCAGCGCGCCACGTTGAGCTTGTCTGAGCAAGCTCAATGTTCGTCGGCAAAGCGTTGATCGCATGCCGCATTTAAGATTTAACGATTCAGGAGACTCAAGATGATTGCAAGCCGCAGAGAAATACTTTCACACAGTGCCAAAGTCGCATCGCTGATGCTGGCTGCGGGTCTGTTGCCCCTGTCCGCTCAAGCTGCCGGTCCGGCGGCAGGTAAAGGCGCTTTTGACGCCAAAAGCCTGGCCGATTTGGTCAAGGCCTTGGGTTACAGCGCACCGGTCGAAAGCAAGGACGTCAGCATCACCGCACCGGACATTGCCGAAAACGGCGCGGTCGTGCCGCTGGGTGCCAGCACGACGCTGGCCGGCGTCAAGCAGATCATGCTGCTGGTCGAGAAGAACCCGACCGTGCTGGCCGCGCTGTTCAACCTCACCCCCGACATCGAGTCCGCCTTGTCCACGCGGGTCAAGATGGGCCAATCGTCGAATGTCTACGCCGTAGCAGTGACGCAGGACAACAAGGTGTTCTTTGCCTTGAAAGAAGTCAAAGTGACCTTGGGCGGCTGCGGCGGCTGAAGCGCTTCAGTACACCGGTTCAATTTCAATTTAATCTGGTCCGCACCGACGTGCGCGGGCTTGCAAGGAGAACAACATGGCAGATCCGATGCGCATTCGCGCCCAAGCCGCTGGTGACAAAACCACCGTCCGCGTCCTGATGGCTCATGAAATGGAAAGCGGTCAGCGCAAGGATTCGGCGGGCAAGCTGATTCCGGCCTGGCACATCAGCGAGGTCAGCGCCTCGCTGAACGGCAAAGTGGTGCTGACGGCCGAATGGGGTCCGTCGGTGTCCAAGAACCCTTTCCTGCAATTTGTCGTCAAGGGCGGCAAAGCGGGCGACAAAGTGGCGGTGTCTTGGACGGATAACAAGGGCGAGAAGCGCAGCGACGAAGCCACGGTGACTTGATGGTGCCCCCAGACCTGCCGCTTCGCGTCAGGCCCCCCGAGGGGGAGCAGAAACACTTGGGGCGGCCCGGCGTTTGTTTCTCATGGGCGAGAACTTTTTACTGCGCGGCCGCCATGCGTCGTTCGTCGGATGCTCGTGATCCTCACGTACCCAAAGTACGTTCCGGTTCCTGCGCTCCCCGCCCAAGCCTGACAGCCGCTCGCTACAAAAGTTCTCACCCTCTGAGCGTCCTTCTCGCCGGCGGGTTTGCCCAAGTGAGCTGACCGCACACAAAGACCTGCGAACGCCGACCTGATGACAGCGAACTCGGCGACGCCCTGGAGACAAAATGAAAATTGCCAAGCGTTTGATTCTTGCTGCGGGGCTGCTGGCTGCCGGGTTGCTGCAGGCCCAAGCCCAAGCACCGGCACCGGTTGCAAAAACAGCTCTGGACAGCATCGCCGAGTACCGCGCCTTGTTGGCCGACGGCAACCCGGCCGAGCTGTTTGAAGCCAAGGGCGAAGACCTCTGGAGCAAAAAGCGCGGCCCGAAGAACGCCTCGCTGGAGCGCTGCAACTTGGGCAAAGGTCCCGGCGTGGTCAAAGGCGCTTTTGTGGAACTGCCGCGCTGGTTTGCCGACACGCAAAAGGTGCAGGATCTCGAATCGCGCCTGCTGACCTGCATGAGCGAGTTGCAGGGTTTCGATGCGGCCAGCATCATCAAAACGCCGTTTGGCAAAGGTGAGCAAAGCAATATTGAAGGCTTGGTGGCTTGGATCTCCGCCGAATCACGCGGCCTGCCGATGCGCTTGCCGCAAGCCCATCCGCAAGAGCAGCAGATGTACCAACTGGGGCAGCGCGCATTCTTTTTCCGCGGCGGGCCGATGGACTTTTCTTGTGCTTCTTGCCATGGCGAGGAAGGCAAGCGCATTCGGCTGCAAGAGCTGCCCAATCTGACCAAGAACCCCGGCGACGGCGTCGGCTTTGCGGCTTGGCCGGCCTACCGCTTGTCCAGCGGCGAGCTCTGGGGCATGCAGCGGCGACTCAATGATTGCTTCCGCCAGCAGCGCTTTCCCTACCCCGGTTACACCTCCGAAGTCACCATTGCGCTGGGTGTCTACATGGGCGTGAACGCCAGCGGGTCGGCCTCGATAGCCCCGGCGCTGAAGCGTTGAAGCTGAGGCAAGGACATCAGGACTGAAGGACTCACATGAAAAAGACAACTCTGACGATGGCCGGCTTGGCCGTTTTGGTGATCGCCGGCTGTGCGGCCATGCCCAGTGCCGAGCAACTTGACCAGCAGACACTGGCGATGTTGAAGGCCTCGTTTCGCAGCGAGGGCATCGCCACCACCGACCGGCTGGAGCAGGATCTGGGGCAAAAGGCCTGTTCCTCCGCTCAGGCACCGACCGAAGCGGTCAGCGCCAAAATCGAGACCGAGGCGATGGCATCCATTGTCTGGCCCAGTGGCGGCAAGTATCTGGGTGATTGGCGCGAGGGCGAAAAGCTGGCCCAGAACGGCCGCGGCATGACCTGGACCGATCAGTCCGCCGCACCCACCGCCAACGGTGCCAATTGCTATAACTGCCACCAGATCACCAAGCAAGAGGTGTCGTTCGGCACCATCGGGCCGAGCTTGTACCACTACGGCAAGTTGCGCGGTGTGACGAACCCGGCCGATCCGGCCAGCGCCGCCATCATCCAGTACACCTGGGGCAAGCTGTGGAACTCGAAGGCCTACAGCGCTTGCTCCAATATGCCGCGCTTCGGCCACGCCAAGTTGTTGAACGAAGCGCAGCTTCAGGATGTGATGGCGCTGCTGCTTGACCCCAAGTCGCCGGTCAACGAGTAATCGTCGGCACTGGCTTCGCCATTCCGCCATTCCAGCGAGCCGATCAACCGACCGACAGCAAGCCCGCCCCAGCGCGGGCTTTCTTTGAACAAGAACATAAGCGAGTACTTATCATGAATCTGAGCAAACGCGAATTTATGCAGGTGCTGTCGGCCGCTTCGGTGGCGGGCATGGGTTTAGCACGTTATGCCGATGCCGATGCAGCGACCGCCGAGCATGGCTTGTACGACCTGCCAGCCTTTGGTCAAGTGTCCTTTCTGCACATGACCGATTGCCACGCGCAGTTGAAGCCGATCTATTTTCGCGAGCCCAATGTCAACCTCGGTTTGGGGAGCATGAGCGGGCAAAGCCCCCATGTGGTGGGCGAGCAGATGCTGAAGGCTGCTGGCGTGCGGCCCGGCACGGCGCTGGCCCATGCCTTCACTTATCTCGACTTCGAGCGGGCCGCGCGGCGCTACGGGCGGGTTGGCGGTTTTGCCCATCTGGCCACCTTGGTCAAGAAGATGAAGGGCAGCCGGCCCGGTGCCTTGTTGCTGGACGGCGGCGACACCTGGCAAGGCTCGGCCACCTCCTTGTGGACCAACGGGCAAGACATGGTGGACGCCTGCAAATTGCTCGGCGTGGACGTGATGACCGGCCACTGGGAGTTCACCTACGGCATGGAACGGGTCAAGGAAATCTTGGAGAAAGACTTCAAGGGCAAGGTCGATTTTGTCGCCCAGAACGTGAAGACCAATGACTTTGGCGACCCGGTGTTCAGCCCCTACGTGATCAAGGAAATCAACGGCGTGTCCTGCGCCATCATCGGGCAGGCCTTCCCCTACACCCCGATTGCCAACCCGCGCTATATGGTGGCTGACTGGGCGTTCGGCATCCAGGACGAAAACATGCAGGCGATGGTGTTGGAAGCCCGCGGCAAGGGTGCCAAGGTGGTGGTGGTGCTGTCGCACAACGGCATGGACGTCGACTTGAAGATGGCCGCCCGGGTGCGCGGCATCGACGCCATCCTGGGCGGTCACACGCACGACGGCGTGCCGGTGCCGGTACTGGTCAAGAACGCCGGTGGGCAAACGCTGGTGACCAATGCCGGCAGCAATGGCAAGTTCCTCGGCGTGCTGGACTTCGAGGTGAAGGACGGGCGGGTGTCCGACTTCCGCTACAAGTTGCTGCCGGTGTTCTCCAACATGCTGCGCGCCGACCCGGAGATGGACGCCTTGATCGACAAGGTGCGCAAACCGTATGAAGCCAAGCTGTCCGAGCGCCTGGCCATCAGCGACGGCTTGCTCTACCGCCGGGGCAACTTCAACGGCAGTTGGGATCAGTTGATCGTCGATGCGCTGATGGAAGTGCAGGGCGCCGAGATCGCCTTTTCGCCCGGTTTTCGCTGGGGTACGACGCTGCTACCCGGCGACACCATCACCCGCGAGCTGTTGATGGACCAAGTGGCCACCACCTATTCCTACGCCACCGTGACCGAGATGAGCGGCGAGATGATCAAGACGGTGCTGGAAGATGTGTGCGACAACCTTTTCAACCCCGACCCCTACTACCAGCAGGGCGGCGACATGGTGCGAGTTGGCGGCTTGAGCTACGCCTGCGAACCCGGCGCCGCGATGGGCAGGCGTATCCAGGACATGCGCTTGCACGGCAAGCCAATCGATGCGAGCAAGAAGTACAAGGTGGCCGGTTGGGCGCCGGTAGCCGAAGAAGCCGCCAGCTTGCCCGGCACCCGCATGGTGTGGGATGTGCTGGAGCAGTGGTTGAAGACGCAGGGCCGCGTCGGCACCCGCAAGATCAACACGCCACGTTTGATCGGTGTCAAGGGCAACCCGGGTTGGGTGGCCTAAAAGTAGCGTGGTGTGGCTGATGGTCAGCGCACATCGCGAGGCAAGGTAGGCACAACATGCAAGTTCCGCTGCAACTGAATGGGCTGATCGATGGGCTGATAGGTGGGCTGATCGATGGCCTTGGCCAAGCCCGTGCGTTGGGTGTGGGTGGGTTGTTGATCGGCCTGATGTTCGGGTTTTTTGCGCAGCGCTCGCGCTTTTGCCTGCGTGCCGCCACCATCGAGTTTTCACGCGGCCAGCCCGGCGGCAAGCTGACAGTGTGGTTGTTCGCCTTTGCCACCGCCTTGCTTGCGACCCAGGGCCTGATCGCGATGGGCTGGTTGGATGTCAGCAGTGCCCGCCAACTGGCCGCGCGCGGCAGTTTGTCCGGGGCTGCCATCGGCGGGGCCTTGTTCGGCGTCGGCATGATTCTGGCGCGCGGTTGTTCCAGTCGGCTGCTGGTGCTGGCCGCGCAGGGCAATTTGCGCTCGGTGTTGTCCGGCTTGGTGTTTGCCGTGACGGCGCAGGCCGCAGGGGCCGGCATCCTGGCACCGCTGCGCGAGCAAATTTCTTCATGGTGGACGGTAGAGGGCGGCAGCGCCCGCGACCTGATCGCCATCACCGGCCTGGGGCGCACCGGCGCGCTGCTGTTCGGGGCGCTTTGGCTGGTGGCTGCTATCCGTTGGGCGCGACATCAAAAAGTCAGTGCCTGGGGCTGGGCCGGGGCCAGCATGGTGGGCTTGAGCATCAGCGCGGCTTGGTGGTTCACCGGCTATGTGGCGATGAACAGCTTGGAGGCAGCGGCCGCGCCGGTGCAAAGCTTGAGCTTCACCGGCCCATCGGCCGAGGTCTTGGTGCGGGTGCTGTTTGCGCCGGACAAAGCGCCGACCTTTGACCTCGGCTTGGTGCCGGGCGTCTTTTTCGGTGCATTTTTGGCGGCGGCTTTGTTCCGGGAACTGAAGTTGGAAGGCTTTGCCGGCGGGGCCAGCATGCGCCGCTACTTGGTCGGCGCGGTGCTGATGGGCTTTGGCGGCATGTTGGCCGGGGGCTGTGCGGTCGGTGCCGGCCTGTCGGGTGCTGCGGTGTTTACCGTCACCTCTTGGGTGACTTTGTCGGCGATGTGGGCGGCGGCCGCGCTGACCGATGCCTGGGTCGATCAACGGGCGGAGCGCAAGGCACCTGTCGACAGCCTTTTTCCTGCCGACCAGGCCTTGCCTAATTCCGCCAGGCCGTGAGCGACGCTGAGCCGGGCGCTCACTGGATCAAGAGCTTCCCGCTGTACAACTGGAGCCTGCGCCAATGACAAAACAACTTCGATGGATGGCCGGCCTGCTGATGCTGGCGTCGGCCAGTACGCTGGCACAAGTTCCTGCGGCTGCGGCCCAGGATATGTCCAGGGCCGAGGACATCGTGCAAGGCAAATGCTTCCTCTGCCACGGTGCGGAAGGGGAAAGCTCCAGCCCGGTCTTCCCTCGCTTGGCCGGTCAACATGCGGCTTATGTCACGCGACAACTGACGGACTATCAGTCCGGCAAACGCAAGAGCAGCACGATGCAGCCGATGGTGGATGGCCTGAACGCTGAGGACTTTGCAGCGCTGGGCCGCTATTTCGAGAGCCGCCAGCCGATTGCGCACACCGTCGAGGACAGCGACTTGGCGCAAGTGGGTCGCTTCATCTACTTGCGTGGCAACCCATTTTCAGGCGTACCTGCCTGTGCCGGCTGTCACGGCAGCAAGGCCTACGGCACGGCGCAATTACCGCGCCTGGCGGGTCAACATGCGCAATACACCGAGACGCAGCTGAAGCTGTTCAACAAGCGTGAGCGGACCAACGACAACGCGGTCATGCACGCGATCGCCAGCAAGCTCAGTGAGTTGGAGTTGAAAGCGGTGTCCGCCTACATCAGCGGTTTGAATTGAACAACCGGGCCCAAAAATCGGGCCCGGTGCGGGCCAACTCAGCCAATCAAGCCAGCCAATCAATCGATCGATCAACCCAGCGTATCGGCCCAGATGTTCTCGGCCCAGGACAAGGCGTAGCGTCCCTCGATCTGGTTGGCTGCGGCCGACACCCCGCCCGAGCCGGCTACCGGTTTGAAGGTTTTTTCGGCCGCATCGTATTGATGCACCGACGCCACATGGATCACGTCGCGCGCGCTCACAAAGCTGTAGCAGGTGTTCATCACCACCGGCGTCGGGTTCACCGGCTCGCCCTTGAGCAACTGGATCACCGCCGCTGCCGCCACCTTGGCATGCTGGTTGGCCATGTGGCCGGACTTGGGCATGACCGGTGCCGGGAAGGTCGCGTCACCCAGCACATGAATGCCGGGCACGGCGGTGGATTCCATGCTCAACCAGTTGACACCGGCCCAGCGCTGGTTGATGTTGACGACGCCGGCCAGGACGGCCAGATCGGCGGCGCGCTGCGGCGGAATGACGTTCAGCACATCGGCTTTCACGTCCTCGAAGTCCAGCTTGGCCAGGTGCCCGCCGTTCGCCACTTCCTTCAGCTCGGCGTTCGGGCGGTATTCCAGCAGACCGTCGTAATGCTGTTTGAAGGCTTTCTCGAACAGCGCCTTCTTTGACTGGATCTCCGCGTTGGCGTCCAGCAACAGCAGTTTGGATTTCGGCTTGTACTGCTTCAAATAGCTGGCCACCAGGCAAGCGCGCTCATACGGCCCAGGTGGGCAGCGGTACGGCACTTTGGGGACGGTGATCGCGAACACGCCGCCATCGGGCATGGCCTCCAATTGCTTGCGCAGGGCGACGGTCTGTGGGCCGGCCTTCCAGCCATGCAGGACCTGTCCGGTATCCAGCGCCGCCTTCAAGCCGCCGACTTGCTCGGACATGAAGTCGATGCCGGGAGACAGGATCAGCCTGTCGTAGGCCAGCACCGTGCCGTCGGCCAAGCGCACCGTTTTGCCGGCAGCGTCGATGGCCACCACTTCACCCTGCACACGCTTGACGCCGAGCGCCTGGAGGGCGTCGTAGCTGCGGGTGATGTCGGCCATCTGCTTGTAGCCGCCCAGCACCAGATTGGACATCGGGCAGGAGACGAAGCTGGCTTGCCGCTCGACCAGAGTCACATCCACATTGCCGCCCCACAGCTTCAGGTAGCGCGCCGCTGTGGCACCGCCATAGCCGCCGCCGAGCACCAGGACGCGGCCAATTGAAGGACCGCCCGTCAAGTTGGCGCAGCCGCTCAGCCCCACCCCGGCCAAGGCCAGGCCGCTCAGCAGTAGATGGCGTCGATTGAGTTCACGTTGAGTCATGGCGTTCTCCTCAGGGTTTGGCGGGCAGGGCAGCGAAATGCCTGACGATCAGCCTCAGTTGATCTTCGGTGTAGCCCTTGCTCACTTGGTGCATCAGGGTGGCGGGCTGGGCACCGCTGCGGTAGTCGGCGAGCAGTTTCAGCAGATCCTCTTCCTTGCGGCCAGCGAGTGACTTCATCTCGCCCTTGGCAAGTCCGGCGGTGCCGTGGCAACTCGCGCAGGTGGCGGCCAGGTTGCGGGCCAGCAGGGCTTCGTTGGCTTCTTGCGCCTGGACTGCCCCGGTGAGCAGGGCAATGGGCAGTGCAAAGGGCAGGGCCCAACGTGCGCATATTTTGATCATTGGCGTCTCCTTTTGGCTCGGTGACGAGCTTTGTTTGTCGGTTCCAGTGATGGGCTCGAGGAATGAAGGGCTCGAGTCGGGCAGCAGGTTGAGCGGCTGGCTGTTCAGCATCTTGAAATTAAGGTGTTGTTCCCATCGGGACTAACCACTACGCCGCGCGGCCTTCTCCGAGGTTCTAATATCACTGTATGCGAATAAATAGCTTTATCTTTCATTGCCGTACCGCCGCAGCTGTTTTGCTGGCGGGTCTGAGTGCGACAGCTGCCTCGGCGCAAGCGTTGCGGGCCGCCCAAGTGGCGGCGCAAACCTGGATGGTGCAGGGCGAGTCGGCGCTGGGCTCGGCGGCAAACCGCAATTTCATCTCGAACGCTGCCTTCGTCGTCACGCCGGAGGGCGTCATCGTGGTTGATGCGCTCGGCTCGCCGGCTTTGGCGCAAGAGCTGATCCAAGAGATCCGCCGCGTCACCGCTGCGCCGATCAAGGCGGTCATCGTCACGCACTACCATGCGGACCATATTTACGGCCTGCAGGCCTTCAAACAGGCCGGTGCCGAAGTGATTGCGCAGCGTGACGGGCAGATCTACCTGCATTCCGAAACGGCCGCGCTGCGCTTGCAGGCCAGTCGCGACGAGCTGTTCCCCTGGATCGACGACAAGACCGTGCTGGTGGCAGCCGACCGCTGGATAGACAAGCCCATCACTTTGCGCCTGGGTGGCCTGGACTTCGAATTGCACCCGGCCGGCCCGGCCCATACGCCCGAGGATCTGGTGGTGTATGTGCCGCAGCTGAAGCTGTTGATCGCGGGTGATCTGGTGTTTCGTGGCCGCGTGCCCTTT
>CANFYD010000073.1 GCA_947450745.1 Burkholderiales bacterium | reverse complement strand
GACGAGCTCAGGACGATCGGTGATACGGTTTATTGGCTAAGCGAACCGTATTGGGCCGCGACCCGCGAGCGATTTGGGTACGAGCCGGGAGTGCCAACATGGGCGTCACAGTCGGCTGAACGCGGGTCGCGACCCGCCCTACAGCTGGCCGCATGGCTTGGGCCGTGACCGAAGTCACATTTGGGCGCTATTCCCAATTATTTCAGCGATATGACTTCCGTAAAAACCCTAGTGTGCTACATTAATGGGCTTGGCGCGGTGTTTGCCGCTCCATTTCGTTCGTCTCCTCTGACCTCGTTCAGGCCACTGCCCAAATCTTTGCGCGCAGTGACATTCACCCCTCCAGGTGAGTATTCACCCCAAGGGGTGGTGCGCTGAACACCCCCCGGGTACGGTCGGCGGCGATGCCGTCGCTTTGACTGTTCCCCCGGCGCCGCACCAGGCTCCAGACGGCAACTTTTGCCGTTTCATTTCAAGCCCTGGTGCACGACGCGAGCTTTCTCCCAGCGACTTTATTGGCTTGCAGCACCTCTGTGTTGCAAGCTCATGCGCTTTTCCTGCTGAGGCCGGATGGGGCATGGCTATCTCGAAAGAAGATATGAGCTTTGAAAATCTAGGTTTGCACGAATCCCTGTTGCGCGCTGTCAAAGACAGTGGCTACGAGACCGCAACCGATGTCCAGACCCAGGCAATCCCCGCCGGTCTGAAGGGCCAAGACTTGATGGTGTCGGCCCGCACCGGCAGCGGCAAGACGGCTGCTTTCATCCTGCCTGCACTGCAAAAAGTGTTGGACGGCCGTGCTGATGCCGCGACTCGCCAAAAGGGCAAGAACTACGGCCCCCGCGTGCTGGTTCTGTGCCCCACCCGTGAGCTGGCCATGCAAGTGGCCAAGGCCGCTCAGACCTACGGCCGTTATGTGCCCGGCCTGAAGCTGTCGACCGTGTTGGGCGGCATGCCTTACGCCTTGCAGCTGAAGCAATTGAGCGGTCCTTTGGACATCTTGATCGCCACGCCAGGCCGTTTGTTGGATCACCTGCAGTCCGGCCGTGCCGTGCTCGACAACGTCGACATCCTGATTCTTGACGAAGCCGACCGCATGTTGGACATGGGCTTCATCGACGACATCAAGACCATCGCCGAGCGCATCCCCGCAACGCGCCAGACGCTGATGTTCAGCGCCACGTTTGCTGGCCATGTGGGCCGCTTGGCTCACGACTTGATGCGCGATCCCTTGCGCGTCGACGTGGCTTCGCACACCGACACCCACGAGAACATCACCCAGCGTCTGCACTGGGCTGACAACAACAACCATAAAGACCAATTGTTGGAGCATCTGCTGGCCGACAAGGACATGGATCAAGCGCTGGTGTTCACCAGCACTCAGCGCGATGCTGATTGGTTGGCCGAGCGCTTGCAAGAGCTGGGTCACTCGGTCGCTCCGCTGCACGGCGGTATGCCGCAAGGTCGCCGCAACCGCACGCTGATGGCGCTGCGCCGTCGTGAAGTGCGGGTGCTGGTCGCGACCGACGTGGCCGCTCGCGGCATCGACGTGCCGACGATCTCCCACGTGATCAACTACGGCCTGCCGATGAAGGCTGAGGACTATGTGCACCGTATCGGCCGTACCGGCCGTGCCGGCCGCGCTGGTCTGGCAGTGACGCTGGCTTCGCGTGACGACGTCTCGATGATTCGCCGCATCCAGCAGTTCACCACCCAGCAAATCCCTGTGGCGCAGATCGAAGGCTTGGAGCCAAAGAGCCAAGAGCCGCGCATCTTCCCGCCACGGCCTGCCGGTGCCGGTGGTTTTGAAGACCGTGGTGCACCGCGTCCGTCATGGGGTGCCAAGCCTGCTTACGGCAACAAGAGCTTTGGTGGCGGCAACAAGTCGTTCGGTAGCAAGCCGTTCAACCGCGAAGGCGGCCAGCCGTTCAATCGTGAAGGCGGTCAGCCTTTCAACCGTGACGGTGGTCAGCCGTTCAACCGCGAAGGCGGCCAGCCGTTCAACCGTGACGCAGCGCGTCCGGCCGGTGGCGAGTTCCGTCAGGACGCCCGTCCGGCGTTTGACCGCCCGAACGACCGTGGCAACGAGCGCAGTTTCGCTCCGCGTACCGACCGTCCGGCGTTTGGCGACAAGCCGTCCTTCGGTGCCAAGCCCAGCTTTGGCGCAGATCGTCGCCCGAGCGGCAGCTTTGACTCACGCGGCCCCGGCGGCCCTGCCAAGCGCAGCGGCCCTCCGAGTGGCGCCCCGCGCCGCAGCGGTTTCGGCCGCTGATCCAAGTCTCTGACGCTTGTCAGTTCTAAAAAGGCCCGCGCAAGCGGGCCTTTTTTTGGTCTGACCAGAACCGTAGTTTTACTGAACCTAGATTCGGCTGCATCCATCTATGCGACAAGACGGACTTTTGAGCCAGTGGGACGACGACAAGGGCTATGGCTTCATCACGCCGAAGAACGGTGAGCCCCGGCTGTTCGTGCATGTGAAGGATTTCAGCTTGCGCGTCGGACGTCCGCAGGTCGGTGAATCGCTGACTTTTCTGCTGGGTCAGGACCACAACGGCAAGCGCCGAGCGGTGCAAGTGCGCGGCTTGGCGCTGCCCGTCCTCGCTCGGGCGGGCCGACCAACGGCAGCCGTCAGCCAGCTGTGGCTGATCCCAGGCTTCGCTGCTTTCTATTTGCTCTGCCATTTGCTGTGGCCGATGCCGCCGGCGCTGTGGGGTGGCTATATGGCGATGAGCTTGGCCACCTTCATCGTTTACGCGGGGGACAAGCGAGCCGCCCGGCTGGGCCAGTGGCGCGTGGCCGAGACCACCTTGCACGGCTTGGCGCTGGCTTGCGGCTGGCCCGGTGCCTTGCTGGCCCAGCATCTGCTGCGCCATAAAACCGGCAAGGCCTTGTTCCGCCGCCGCTTCTGGCTGACCGTGGCCGGCAACGTCGTGCTCTTCGTCCTGCTGTTCACGCCGCTGCGGCATTGGCTGGCTGCCAGGGTGGCATAGCTCTTGCTGTTGACGCTGCACACGCCTCGGCGCGGACATGGCGTGCACCCTCCCGGTGCGGCGTCGCCCAACAGGCGGCGGCCCGCTGAAGACGTCCCGCTGAGGCCCTCGCGCCTCATCCGGAGATCTTCATCATGCAACGACCGTCCTTCACCACCGCCCTGGCCAGCACGCTGACCGCTTTGTCCTTGTTGCTCGGGGCCAGCGCCGTGCAGGCGCAAACCGCTTTGGCCAGCATTTTGGCCAAGAAGCAGATTTCCATCGCCATCCCGACCGACTATCCGCCCTACGGCTATGTCGGTATCGACATGGCACCGCAGGGGCTGGACATCGACGTGGCTCGGCTGATCGCCAGCAAGCTCGGCGTCAAGGTCGAGCTGTTGCCGGTCAGCAGCGCCAACCGCATCCCTTATTTGCAGACGAAAAAGGCGGATCTGGTCATCAGCACCCTGGGCAAGAACGCCGAGCGTGAAAAGGTCATCGCGTTCAGCTCGGCCTACGCGCCGTTCTTCCAGGCCGTGTTTGGCCCCAAGGCGGTCAGCGTCAAGGCCTGGGCCGACTTGGGCGGCAAGACGGTGGCGGTGACGCGCGGCGCGATGGAAGACCAGGAGCTGGCCAAGGTGGCACCGAGCGACTTGCAGGTGCGTCGCTTCGAGGACAACAACGCCACCATCTCGGCCTTTGTTGCCGGTCAGACCCAGTTCGTTGCGACCAGTGCGGCAGTGGCGGCCACCATCATCCAGAAGAACCCGCAGATCAGCGCCGAATACAAGCTGCTGCTGAAGGACAGCCCCTGCTTTATCGGGGTGAACTTGGGTGAGGACGCCCTGCGCAGCCGGGTCAACGAAATCATTGCCGAAGCCAAGAAGGACGGCACGATTGAAGCGCTGTCCAAGAAGTGGCTCGGCCGCGGCGCAGGCGAGTTGCCGCTTTGACCTCGTGTCGCCTCAAGCGTCCCAATGCTGATTGAACTTGATTTCGGTGCCGTGCTGGCGCTGTGGCCGCTGCTGCTGACCGGTGTGGCCTGGACCTTGGGCCTGACTGTGGTGGCGGCGCTGCTGGGCGTCGCACTGGGTATCGCCTGTGCCTGGGCGCGCACCGACGGGCCGGTCTGGCTGGGCTGGGCGGCGGCGGTGTATGTGGAGCTGATCCGCAACACGCCCTTCATCGTGCAGTTGTTCTTCATCTTCTTCGGGCTGCCCGCCGTCGGGGTGAGGTTGTCACCGGAGCTGGCCTCCATCATCGCGATGGTGGTCAACCTGGGCGCCTACGCCGGTGAGATCGTGCGGGCCGGCATTGCGGCCACGCCGCGCGGTCAGATCGAGGCGGGCCTGAGCTTGGCGCTGAGCCGTGGCCAGACCTTTGTGCATGTGTTGCTGCCGCCGGCCTTGCGCAAGGTCTGGCCCGCGCTGACCAGTCAGATCGTCATCGTGATGCTGGGCTCGGCCGTTTGCGGACAAATTTCCACCGAAGAATTGAGCTACGCCGCGAATCTGATCCAGAGCCGCAATTTCCGTGCTTTCGAGTCCTTCATCATCGCGACCGCGATTTATCTGCTGCTGGCCATCGGGGTGCGGGCGTTGCTGAACTGGCTCGGGCCGCGGTTTTTGTTCGGCGGTTTCTCGGCAGGGCGGCGCCATGGTTGAGTTCACGCTGTGGGACATCCTGCGCAACCTGCTGCTGGCGGCGCGCTGGACCGTGTGCCTGTCGCTGATTGCTTTCGTCTGCGGCGGCCTGGTCGGCTTGGGCTTGCTGGTGGCGCGCACCGCACGCTGGCCCGGCGCGCAGGCTTTTGTCGGTATTTATGTGCAGCTGTTCCAGGGCACACCGCTGTTGATGCAGCTGTTTCTGGCCTATTTCGGCATGGCGCTGCTCGGCTTTGAAACCTCGGCCTGGGCGGCGGCGGCGGTGTCGTTGACGCTCTACACCAGCGCTTTTCTGACCGAAATCTGGCAGGGCTGCGTGCGCGCTGTGCCGAAGGGGCAATGGGAGGCGGCGCAAAGCCTGGCCCTGAGTTTTGGGGAGCAATTGCGCCACATCGTGCTGCCGCAAGCTGGCCGCTTGGCGATTGCGCCGACGGTCGGGTTTTTGGTGCAGGTGATCAAGGGCACGGCACTGGCGTCGGTGATCGGCTTTATCGAGCTGACCAAGGCCGGCACCATGATCACCAACGCGACCTTCAAGCCGTTCCTGGTCTACAGCTGCGTCGGCCTGCTCTATTTCATATTGTGTTTCCCGGTGAGCTGGTATGCCCGAGCACTGGAGAGGAGATTGCGTGTCCAACATTGATTCGCCTGCGACTGCCGTTGCCAGCTCCGCCAGCATTGCCAGTATTCGTGCCTTGCGAAAGTCCTTTGGCACGCATGAGGTGTTGAAAGGCATCGACCTTGAAGTGGCTGCCGGTGAAGTGATCGCCATCATCGGCAAGAGCGGCTCGGGCAAAAGCACGCTACTGCGCTGTATCAACGGGCTGGAAAACTTTCAGGAGGGCGTGCTGCGGGTGCAAGGCCAAGCGCTGATCCACCACGACGCCCGCGCGATGCGCAAATTGCGCCAACATGTCGGCATGATTTTTCAGAGCTTCAACTTGTTCCCGCACCTCAGCGTGGGGCGCAATGTGATGCTGGCCCCGGGGCTTGTGAAGAAACTCGGCGCGGCGCGCTGTGAGCAGCAGGCGCGGCAATTGCTGGAGCGCGTTGGGCTGGCCGAGAAGTTCGATGCCTTTCCGGAGCAGTTGTCGGGTGGTCAGCAGCAGCGCGTGGCGATTGCTCGGGCGCTGGCGATGGAGCCGAGCATTCTTCTCTGCGACGAAATCACTTCAGCGCTGGACCCGGAGTTGGTCGGCGAGGTGTTGCGAGTCGTCGAGACACTGGCCGACGAGGGCATGACCTTGCTGATGGTCACGCACGAAATGCGCTTTGCCCGCAAGGTCAGTGACCGCGTCGTCTTCATGCATGCCGGCCGCATCCACGAGATGGGCCCGCCGGACGCGCTGTTCGACAACCCGCAGACGCCGGAGCTGCAGCAGTTCTTGTCAGCGCTGCACTGACTGCATGGCGCGTCTCCGGGCCGCGCTGCTGAATCAGGACCAGTTGTTGCGGGAGGCGCGGCGCAGCGAGGCGGCCAATTGCGGCCTGGTCTGGGCGACGCTTTGCGCCAAGTCACGCATCGCGTTGCCGTTGCAGACGTCGCTGATGAAGGCCAGCGCGTTTCTGATGTGATGGGTAGATGCTGCGGCACCGGCGTTCAACTGCGCTGCCAGAGCAGAAGCTGTCGCGGTGGCTGTTGTTGAGGATTGGTGCTGAATGTGCTGAATGTGTGAGCTGGACATGACCGAACTCCTTTACTGGTGTTGCAAAGCAGAGTCGCCTCGCATGCCTGCATATTGCGGTTAATACGTACTCCCGGCCAATTGTGATGCTGAATCGCGGTATCACTGGCGCGAATACCTTGCGAATATCTTGCAGTTAGCATGAGCCCATGAACCCACGCCCGATCAATTTCCGCACCTTGGATCTGAACCTGTTGCGGGTCTTCGACGTGGTGATGGAAGAGCGCAACGTGACCCGCGCGGCGGCCCGTTTGGCCATCACCCAACCGGCGGTCAGCAATGCCTTGCGGCGCTTGCGCGAGGCGATGAACGAGGAGTTGTTCATCCCGACCAGTTCCGGCATGTTGCCCACCGCCCATGCCGAAGAGCTGTGGCCGACGGTGCGCGCGGCGTTGGGGCATTTGCAGCAGGTCTTCGAGCCGCAGCCGTTCGATCCGCGTGACCCGCGCGAAGCGGGCCGCAGCTTCACGCTGGCCTTGGCGGATGCCACGGCTGCGCTGTTCGTGCCGGTGCTCGTGAAGCGCTTTCAGCAAGAGCAAACTCGGGTCAGCCTGCGCATCGTGCCGCTGACCACGCGCGACCCGCGCGAGTTGTTGGAGCAAGGCCGAGCCGACGTGGCGGTGGGTTTTTTCCCGGACCTGGCGGTGGCGCTGGCGGCTGAGGACGATGCGGGGGTGATCCGGTTGGCACCGCTCTACAGCTCCGAATACATCTGCGTGATGCGGCGCGACCATCCGCTGGCCGGCACAGCGGCGTTGACGCTGGAGGCTTACTGTGAGGCCGAACATCTACGCGTCAGCTTTGCCGGCCGCTCGCGCGGCTTTGTCGACGATGCGCTGTCCAGCTTGGGTCGGCGACGCAAGGTGATGATCACCGTCAACAGCTATTTCACGGCCGGCCTGACCGTGCATCAGTCGGACTTATTGACGGTGCTGCCGCGCAGCTTTGTGCCGGCGACCGGCTTTATGCCGCAACTGGTGACAAGAGTTCTGCCCTTTGCCCTGCCGCAGATCGAGGTCAGCCAAGCTTGGCATGCCCGGCATCAGCGCGATCCGGCGCACCGCTGGTTGCACGAATCTTTGATGAGCGCGGCCGCCGAGATCGCCGGGGTGGCGGCGCAGGACTCCTAGCAGTAGCGGCGCCGCCCGCATCGGCGCGCTGTTCAGCCTGGATTCAGCGTGAATGAGGACGGGCCAGCACAGCCCAACCGGCATTTTGAAGGCTGGCGGCGTAGTAGGTCTGGCAAATGGCGACAGGCGACACGCCGGTCTGAGTGCTGGCCGCAGTGACGAGCGAGAAGTCGGAACAGGCTGGCTGTGCTGCGCTTTGCAGACTGGCGCTGGCCGCGCCGCCCTCGGCGTCCAGCCAACCGGTGATCATCGTGCTGGCAGCAATGGCGGCAGAGATCACGCCCAACGCGCCCAAGGTGGTGAATGTCATTTTTGTCTCCAACGGCTTGTTTTAGCCTTCGCCTCATCCTAGGGGGTGCCGCCGAAGGACTTCACTGAGACTTACCCTGAGGAACGGGCCAACACTGAGCCCTCAAAAAAGCAGATTTAGCCGATTTCAGCGGCGTCAGGCTCAACACGAGCGCCACAGCGTGCTGCACGCGGGTCACGACCCAATACTGTTCGGATAAAGCCCGTTCGCCCTGAGCTTGTCGAAGGGTTGTCGGAAGCGGGGATGTCCTTCGACCGGATCTCCTTCGACAAGCTCAGGATGCTCGGGTCCTTCGACCGGCTCTCCTTCGACAGGCTCAGTACGAACGTTTTTTTGGCTAAGCGAACGGTACTGGGTCTCGATCCGCCCTACAAATCGCAGGGCCTGATGCGAAGCAGCAGGTCAGGGCGCTCTTCAGTCGGCTGCAGCTACCGTGCTCAGGTCTGCTGGCGCGGCGGGGCCGTCCGGCGGCGAGTTTTGGCGAGCAGGGCCACCAAGCCGCCCAGCAGCAGCGCGTAACTGGCGGGCTCGGGCACGGCGGTCACGGTGTCGGTCACGCGCAGCCACACGTCACCGTTTGGCCTGTCGTAGTCGAGCGCGAACTTGCCAGTGGCAAAGCCGCTCAACGTGGGGTCGCCACTGAAGCTGCCGTTCAGCAGACCGTTGGAGTCGAGGATCAGCAAGCGGTCGCCGATGGCAAAGCTGCACGCCGCCAAACAGTGCAAGGCCAGCGTGCCACTCAGCGACGCCGTGCCGGTGACCAGCAACTGGTCGCTGTGGCCCAGCGTGCCCAGATCGATGTCGAGCACACCGGCCGCGATTTGTGCGAAGTTGGCATTGATCGTCAGCCGGCCCGCCGCCGCACCGGGGTCGACGTGACCCGCGTTGGTCAGCGTGCCGGCTGCGGCAAAGGTGGCCAAGCCGGTCAGCTTGCCTTCATTGGTGAAGTTGCCGGGCAACACCAGCGTGCCGGTCTGCACGTCGATCACGCCCTGGTTCGCGAGCGCGTTGTCCGCCAACGAACTGCTGCCGCTGCCGCTGCTTTTGACCAGCAGGCCGTTGTTGAGCAGCACGTTCGAGTAGCCGCCATTGAGCAGGCCGAAGTCGCCAGCGAGCTCGATCACGCCGTTGTTGCTCAGCGTGGTGTAGCCGAACAAGTAGACGTTGTCGCTCAAGTGCAAGCGGCCGTCGTTGGTCAGGCTGGTTTGCAGCGTTTTCTGCGAGCCCGCCAGCAGCTTCATCGTTCGGCCAGCCGCCAGCGTCCATTCGCCTTGCAGCGCGCCGCCAGACCAGTTCACATCACCGTCGATGCGTGCGGCGTAGCCGGTGAAGTTGCCGCTGGTGAGCGTCAGCGGGCCGTCGGTCGTGAAGCTGCCGTGAAACTGCGCGCCGTTGTTGATGACGATCTGGCCCGGGCCCTTGAAGCGTGAGCCGTTGTTGAAGCTGGCGTCGCCACCGGTGAAGGCCAAGATGCCGGTCTGCGCTTCAACCAGGCCGTTGTTCTGGAACCCGGTGCCGCTGCCGACGGTCGAGACACCGTTGCCCGCGCTCTTGCGGAAGCTGCCGTTGTTGATGAATTGGTTGTTGTAGCCGCCGTTGGAGATGCCGACATCGCCCTGCATTTCGTACAGCTCGTTGTTGGTCAGCGTGTTGTAGCCGAACATAAACAGCTCATCGGTGGCGCGGATGCGGCCGTTGTTGAGCAGCGCGGCACCCATGGTTTTGACGCTGCCTGCGGCAATGTCCAGCGTGCGTCCTGCCGCCACGCTCCAGTTGCCGGACAACTGCCCGCCTGTCCAGCGGACGTCACCGTCGAGCAGGGCCACAGAGTCGGGGTTGCCGTCGCCCCCGAAGAAGTTGCCACCGGACAGCGTCAGGTTACCGGCGGTGCGCTGTGTGCCGATGAAGCGGGCGCTGTTCGAGACCCGCACCTGCCCGCTGCCCGCAAAGCGGCTGCCGTCTCTGAAGGTGGCGTCGCCGCCCGCGAAGTCGATCGTGCCGGACAGCACGTCGATGACGCCGCGATTGTCAAAAGCCGTGCCGGCACCGATGCTCGAGACGCCGTTGCCGGCGCTCTTGCGCAAGCTGCCGTTGTTGATGAAGTTGTTGCTGTAGCCGCCGTTGTAAATGCCGACATCGCCTTGCAGTTGGTACAGCCCCTCGTTTGTCAGCGTGTTGTAGCCGAACAGATAGAGGTCGTCTGCGGCGGCCAGGGTGCCGGCGTTGGTCATGGCGGCGGCCATGTATTTGGTGTTGCCGGCCTGAATGGCCAGGGTGCGGCCTGCTGCCAGCGACCAGTTGCCCGTCAGCGTGCCGCCGCTCCAAGCAGCATCACCGTTCAGAACCACCGCATTGCCGCTGAAGCTGCCGTTGACCAGACTCAGGCGACCGGTTGTCGCGATGGCACCCGCGAAGGCTGCGTTATTGGTGATCTGCACTTCGCCAGCGCCGGTGAATTGCGTGCCTGCCAAAAAGTTCGCGTCGCCACCGGCAAAAGTCAAGGTGCCGACCTGCACAGCGATCAGGCCGCTGTTGGTGAAGCTGGTGCCGTTGCCGATCACCGAGTTGCCGGCACCTGCGCTTTTGCGGAAAGTGCCGCTGTTGATGAAGGCGTTGCTGTAGCCACCGTTGCTCAGGCCGACATCGCCTTGCAGGTCGTACAGGCCGGTGTTTGTCAAAGTGCTGTAACCGAACAAGTAGAGCTCGTCTTTGGCCCGTATCTGACCTGCATTGGTGAGCGCGGCCGCCATGAACTTGCTGCTGCCCGACTGGATGTTCAGCGTTTGCCCGGACGCCACCGTCCAACTGCCGGCCAAGCTGCCGCCGGTCCAGTCGACGCTGCCGGTGATCTCGGCAGCTCCGCCGGAGAAGGTGCCGCTGCGCAACTCAAGGTTGCTCGCGCTGAAGGCACCGTTGAAGCTGGCGTGGTTCGAGACCACGGCTCGCCCGGCTCCGATGAATTGCGTGCCGACGTTAAAAGTGGTGAGGCCACTGGCAAAGTCGATCGAGCCGGTCTGCACATCGATCAAGCCGCTGTTGGTGAAACCGATGCCGTTGATCACGCTGACCCCGCTGCCGCCGCTCTTGCGCAAGGTCCCGCTGTTGGCGAAGGTGTTCGAGTAACCGCCATTGCCCAGGCCGATGTCGGCCAACAGCTCCCAGGTGCCGCTGCTTTGAGTGGCACTGTAGCCGAATAAATAAAGGTTGTCGCTTTGTCTGACCGTGCCCAGATTGCTGAAATTGACGTTCAGGTATTTGCTGCCGCCTGGCAGCACCGACAGCAAGTCGCCAGCTGCCAGCGGGTTGGGTAAACCGGCCGCGTCGGAAAAATAGCCACT
>CANFYD010000072.1 GCA_947450745.1 Burkholderiales bacterium | reverse complement strand
GGTCTGGGCCCACGGCGACGTCACACCGCAAGCGGTGGACACCAGCAGCCTGCCCAAGGTCGGCGCCGAGTGGCGGGCTGAAAACCCGTTCCGCTTGAACGAAGAAGCGATCAAGGTCGGCACCTCAGCCTACGGACAGAACTGCGCCCGCTGCCACGGCCTCGACGCCGTGTCAGGCGGCATTGCGCCAGATTTGCGCAAGCTCGACAACGACTGCGCCTCCCTCAAAGATGCCCGCAAGCGCGATGTCTGTGTGGCTGAGAACGACGGCTACTTCCTGACCACCGTGCGCCACGGCCGCAGCCGCAACGGGGCCGTCTACATGCCTCCGTTCGAGGGCACGTTTGATCAAGAGGCGATGTGGGCGATCAAAACCTACCTCGAATCGCGCCGCGACAAGCCGCTGCAGGTGGCTCAGTGAGCGCGCCGCGCGACTACCCTCTCGGAGGGTCGATCAAGGTACCCGGTGATCGGGGAGCAGGCAGCGGCCGCCGTGACTGGCTACGCCAAGCGGGCGGGATGACGCTGGCAGCGGCATTCGGCACACTGGTCAGCAGCCCAGCAGCCGCAGCCAGCCTGAGCAAGGTGCGCGAGCGCGGGTCCTTGATCGTGGGCATGTATCACGACATGCCGCCGTTTCATGTGGCCGGCAAAGGCATCGACGTGGAGCTGGCGCAAGCGCTGGCTGCGGGCTTGGGGGTGAAGCTGTCGCTGCTGCCCTTCAATGCCGACGAGAACATGAACGACGACCTACGCAATATGGTCTGGAAGGGTCATTACCTGGGCTACGGGCCGGCCGACGTGCTGATGCATGTGCCGGTGGACAAGCCGCTGATGGACGCCACGCCGCAAGCGCTGATCTTTGCGCCCTACTACCGCGAGCAGGTGATGCTGGCGCGCAACCTGAAGCAACTGCCCAAGCTGGACACCTTGTCGCAAGTGGGGCAACAAACCATTGCCGTGCCCGGGCAGTCGCTGGCCGGTTGGTTGATGCTGGGCGCCGACCAGGGTGCCTACAAAAACCAGCTGAACACGCAGTGGAAGAACGGCTGCGAAGCGGCCGAGGCTTTATTGCGCGGCGAGTTTGCCGTGGCGGTGGGCCAAGCCTCGGAGCTGGAATCGGTGTTGCGCGGCAACCCGGATTTCGCCATCGAAGCGATTCCCCTGCCCCGCGCCCCACGCGACGGCTGGGCCACCGGCCTGGCCGTCAAGGCCGATGCCCCCGACCTTGCCCAAGCGCTGCAAGCCGCCATGAACACGCTGAGCAGCAACGGCCAACTGAAAGCCATCTTCAACCGCCACAACGTCAACTGGCGCTCGGCTTGATGGGCTGATGGGCTGATGGGCTGACTGGCTGAGCACGGGCATCACCGTGCTCGGCCAGTGTCATTCAAGCCACACAAGCTTGCCATTCGTCAGCAGCGCCGAGGCTGATACGGTGGCGCGCTGGCTTTGCACGCCGATGACTGCGGCCTCGTGCATGATCTGAACCCAGGTTTAGTTGACGCCAAGGATATTTACATGACGATAAAAGCGGTTGTTTTTGATGCTTATGGCACTTTGTTTGACGTCTACTCGATTCAAGCATTGGCTGAAGAGTTTTATCCGGGCCACGGGGCCGACATTGCGGTGAAGTGGCGTGACAAGCAAATTGAATACACGCGGCTGATCACGCAGTCAGACCCGCACAATTCTTCGGGCAGCCAATATTTTCAGCCGTTCTGGATATTGACCAGGCTGTCGCTGGAATACACGCTGGACCGCCTGAAGCTCAATCGCCAAGCGGGGCAAGTCGAGCAATTGATGCAGCAATATGCGCATCGCACCCCCTTCCCAGAAAATTTGGCCGTGCTGCAGAAGATCAAAGCGATGGGCCTGACCACGGCCATCCTCTCGAATGGCAGCGTCGACATGCTGAGCTCGGCCGTCAAGAGCGCGGGAATGGTGGAAGTTTTGGATCACCTGATTTCGGTCGATCCGATTCGCCTGTTTAAAACCTCACCCGAAAGTTACGGCATGGTTCAACAAACCATTCCGGTCGACAAAGACGAGGTGCTGTTTGTCTCCAGCAATGCGTGGGATGCCTTGGGTGCCACTTGGTTTGGCTTTACAACGCATTGGGTCAATCGGCAAGGTTTGCCGTTTGAGGCGCTGGCTCCGAAGCCGCATTTTTCAGGCCCCGACCTCAACTCGGTTTTGGCTTCCTTGGGCCACTGACAAACTTGGGCTAGATCGGCGCTTTTTTGTCGTCAGCCCCGGCCGCCAGCCGCTTGCAGCAAGGAGCCGTTGGCGGCGCGCCAGTCGTAGTCCATCTGCTTGGCGGTGCGGCGGGCCAACTCAGGGGACGCCAGTTCGGCCACCAGATGCAGGCTCAGGTCGATGCCGGCGGAAATACCGGCCGAGGTGAACAGCCGGCAGGTCTGCAGCGGCGCGGCCTCGACCCAACGCTGGTGCGACAACACCTTCAGCTTCGAGCCCGAGCTCTCCGAGGCGGCGCGCAAATCCCCCAAGTCCTCCCAGTGGGTGATGACCTCGCGCCCATCCAGCAGCCCGGCGTTCTCCAGCACAAAAGCGCCGGTACAAATAGAGGCCAGCACTTGCAATTGCGCCACCTGGGCCTGTAACCAGTTACCCAGACCGGGGCGCGGCAACTCCGCCGTGACCACGCCGCCCGGGATGATCAGCACATCCAGCGGCGGCGCTTCGGCAAAGGCGTACTGCGGCAGCACGCGCATGCCGCCGCGAGCACTGACCGGCGACAAATCCGGCCCCAGCAACTGCACGGCAAAGACCGGCTCGCCACCCGCCCGCTCACACAAGCGCGAAGCGGTAGAAAACACCTCGAACGGCCCGGCAAAGTCCAACACCTCGACCTCGTCGAACAGATAGATCCCGACCTGCAACACCATGCCTATCACTCCAACGTCAATCTGGCATCAACCCGCGAAGCCGACAGCATGCCACGCCTGCCTACAATCTCGGCTGGCTCCAATTTGGAGCTGTTGCCCGTGGTGCTGGGCAACCACAATTCCGACCAAGTCTCACGATGCAGCTGCCTCCCATACTCCCCGGTAAAAAGTTCAACCAGCCCCGCCCGACCGGCTCGGCGGACGCGTTGTTGCTGGCGCGCTTCGCCTTGCAGCAAATGGAGGCCGGACGGATGACGACCATCATCACGGCCGAGCCGGGCGACACCCAGCGGCTGGAAGATGAGCTGGTGTTTTTTGCGCCGAACCTGCGCGTGGCGGTGTTCCCGGATTGGGAAACCCTGCCCTACGACACCTTTTCGCCGCACCAGGACCTGATCTCCGAGCGCTTGGCCACGCTGTGGCGTTTGCTGCAAAGCGCCGGCAAACCGACCGCCGAGCGTGAGGTTGATGTGGTGCTGCTGCCGGCCACCACCGCGCTGACCCGGCTGGCACCGCCGAGCTTTTTGGCCGCTACCACCTTCAATTTCAAGCAAAAGCAGCGGCTTGACGAAGCCAGCCTGAAATCGCAGCTGACGCTGGCCGGCTATTCGCATGTCAGCCAAGTGGTGTCGCCGGGCGAATATGCGGTGCGCGGCGGCTTGATCGACCTGTTCCCGATGGGCTCGCTGGTGCCCTACCGGGTCGACCTGTTTGGCGACGAGGTCGATTCGATCCGCACCTTTGACCCGGACAGCCAGCGCAGCCTCTACCCGGTGCCGGCCGTGCGCTTGCTGCCGGGGCGCGAGTTCCCGATGGACGAGGATGCGCGCAAGACCTTCCGCTCGCGTTGGCGCGAAAAGATGGACGGTGACCCGACCCGCTCGCGCATCTACAAAGACATGGCGTCCGGCATCGCCACCGGCGGCATCGAGTATTTCCTGCCGATCTTTTTCGAGCAGACCGCCACCTTTTTCGACTTCATCGGTGAGCAGGCCGCGCTGGTGCTGCACGGCGAGGTGGACGAGGCGCTGAAGCGCTTTTGGGTCGACACCCGCGAGCGCCACCGCTTCTTGCAGCACGACCCGGAGCGGCCCATCCTGGCACCGGAGGAAATTTTTCTGAAGGTGGAGGAGTTCTTCGCCCTCACTCACCCGCATGCGGTGTTGTCGGTGCGCGGCAATGAGGCGGTCGATTACGCCCGGCCGCTGCCCGATGTCAGCATCGAGCGCGGTACGCAGCAACCGCTGGCGCGGCTGGCCGAGCATCTGCGGAGCACGCCGCACCGCGTCTTGCTGCTGGCCGAAAGCGAAGGCCGGCGCGAGAGCCTGCTGGAGCTGCTGCGCGACAGCAAGATCGAACCGCCGTCGGTGAAGAACCTGGCCGAGTTCGAGGCCAGCGACGAGAAGTTCGCCATCACCGCCGCGCCGTTGGCGAGCGGGTTTTTCTGGATCGAACCGGAAAACAAAGCGCCAGGGAGCCGGGCCGCCCCAAGCCCGGGCAGCCCCCTCGGGGGGCAGGACGCCGAAGGCGGACGTGGGGGCACGTTCATTCAGCTGTTCACCGAGACCGAGCTGTTTGCCACCACGCCGACGACGCGCCGGCGCCGCAAGCAAGAGCAGGTCAGCGACGTCAACGCGCTGATCAAGGATTTGTCCGAGCTGAAGGTCGGCGACCCGGTGGTGCACAACAACCACGGCATCGGGCGCTACCAGGGGCTGATCAATATCGACATCGGCGACGGGGCTTCGGAGTTCTTGCACCTGCAATACGCGGACGAAGCGACGCTCTACGTGCCGGTGTCGCAGTTGCACCTGATCAGCCGCTACACGGGGGTGAGCGCCGAAGAAGCGCCGCTGCATCGTTTGGGCTCCGGCCAATGGGAAAAGGCCAAGCGCCGCGCCGCCGAGCAGGTGCGCGACACCGCCGCCGAGTTGCTCAACCTCTATGCCCTGCGCGCCTCGCGCGAAGGCCATGCGTTCCGCTACTCCGGACCGGACTACGAGGCCTTTGCCGCCAGCTTCGGCTTTGAAGAAACACCGGACCAGCGCGCTGCCATCCACGCGGTGATCCAGGACATGATCAGCCCGAAGCCGATGGACAGGCTGATCTGCGGCGATGTCGGCTTCGGCAAGACCGAGGTCGCTCTGCGCGCTGCCTTCGTGGCGGTGATGGGCGGCAAGCAAGTGGCCATCCTGGCACCGACCACGCTGCTGGCCGAACAGCATTACCAGAACATCTCGGACCGCTTCGGCAAATGGCCGGTGCGGGTGGCGGAGATGAGCCGCTTCCGTTCGGCCAAAGAAATCAAGGCGGCGATTGCCGGCTTGGCGGACGGCACGATCGACATCGTCATCGGCACCCACAAGCTGCTCAGCGCGGAGATCAAGTTCGCCCGCCTGGGCCTGCTGGTGATCGACGAAGAGCACCGCTTCGGCGTGCGCCACAAGGAGGCGATGAAGGCGATGCGTGCCGAAGTGGATGTGCTGACGCTGACCGCCACGCCGATCCCGCGCACGCTGGGTATGGCGCTGGAAGGCCTGCGCGATTTGAGCGTGATTGCCACCGCGCCGCAGCGCCGGCTGGCGATCAAGACCTTTGTGCGCACCGAAAGCAATGGCGTGATCCGCGAGGCGATCCTGCGCGAGCTGAAGCGCGGCGGCCAGGTCTACTTCCTGCACAACGAGGTGGAGACGATCGAGAACCGGCGCCAGAAGCTGGCCGAGCTGGTGCCCGAGGCTCGCATCATCGTGGCCCACGGCCAGATGCCCGAGCGCGAGCTGGAGCGGGTGATGCGCGAGTTCGTCGGCGGCAAACACAACCTCTTACTCTGCTCCACCATCATCGAAACCGGCATCGACGTGCCCAGCGCCAACACCATCGTGATGGCGCGGGCCGACAAGTTCGGCCTGGCGCAGCTGCACCAGTTGCGCGGCCGCGTCGGTCGCTCCCACCACCAGGCCTACGCCTATCTGATGGTGCCCGATCTTGAAGGCCTGACCAAGCAGGCGGCCCAGCGGCTCGACGCGATCCAGGCGATGGAAGAACTGGGCTCGGGCTTTTATCTGGCCATGCACGACCTGGAGATTCGCGGTGCCGGCCAGATGCTGGGCGAAAACCAGAGCGGCAACATGATGGAAATCGGCTTCCAGCTCTACAACGAGATGCTGTCCGAAGCGGTGCGCTCGCTGAAAGCCGGCGTCGAGCCCGACCTGCTCAGCCCGCTGGGTGCCGTCACCGAGATCAATCTGCATGCGCCCGCGCTGCTGCCGGACGCTTATTGCGGCGACGTTCATGTGCGGCTGTCACTCTACAAACGCCTGGCCTCGGCCACCAAGAGCAGCCAGATCGACGCGCTGCTGGAAGAGGTGACCGACCGCTTCGGCAAATTGCCCCACCAGGGCCAGACCCTGTTCGACATGCACCGCCTGCGCGTGCTGGCCAAGCCTTATGGCGTACTGAAAATCGACGCTGCCCCAATGGTGATGAATATAGGCTTCCGCCCGAACCCGCCGATCGACGCGATGAAGGTGATCGAGCTGGTGCAAAAGAACAAGAACATCAAGCTGGTCGGCAACGACAAGCTGCGCATCGACAAAGCGCTCAGCGACCCGAAAGACCGCGCGCAAGCGATCCGCGAGGTGCTGAGGTTGTTGGGGCAGCCGGTGAAGCAGGATTAGCGTCATGTCACGCGCCATCTGCCGCCAGCCCCTTGCCTTAGCCAACACACCATGACCGCCATCACACCATTGATCATCCAAGGCTTCATCCCGCCGCTGCGCCTGGCGGACTTCAAAATTGCGGCGTTCGACATGGATTCGACGCTGATCAATATCGAGTGCATTGACGAAATTGCCGAGGCTGCCGGCCGCAAGACGGAGGTGGCGGCGATCACCGAAGCGGCCATGCGCGGCGAGATCACCGACTTCAAGGACAGCTTGCGCCGCCGGTTGGCGCTGCTGAAAGGCGTGCCGCAAAGCGCCCTCGACGCGGTGCTGAAGGAGCGCCTGGAGTTCAACCCGGGTGCGCGCGAACTGTGCGCCGCGTTGAAGGCGGCCGGAATCAAGCTAGTGCTGGTGTCCGGGGGCTTCACCTTTTTCACCCGCTTTGTGGCGGCCGAACTGGGCATGGACTTTGTGCGCAGCAACGAGCTTGAAATCAAAGACGGCGCACTCACCGGCGGGCTGCTGACGCAGGCCTGGGGCGAAATTTGCGACGGCGAGGAAAAGCGCCGCATGTTGCTTGCATGCTGCGCCGAGATCGGCTGCACGCCGGCGCAAGCGATTGCGGTGGGTGACGGGGCCAACGACTTGTTGATGCTGGGCGCGGCCGGTTTGTCGGTGGCCTTCCACGCCAAGCCACTGGTGCGCGCGCAAGCGATGGTGGCGATCAACAGCGGTGGGCTGGAACGTTTGCTGGACCTGCTGCTGTAGGCGGCCCCGAGCTTCAGCGCGTCAACGCTTCGCGGCAGCGGCCCGTTTGGCGTCCTCTTTCATGTGTTTGAGAAAGTAGCGGACGAAGAAGGCACCCATGCCAAGCATGAAGACGAAACCGGCGGCGGTCATCAGGCCGACGTCGGTGGTGAACAGGATTTTCAAGGCGGACATGGCAATCTCCTCACGATCAAATGAGGCTCATTGGGCATGGCCGACCCGGCAACCGGCTTGATGTAACGCAAGCAAAAGTCAGCCTCCGCCTTGGCAGATGGACTGCCAATTTTTGGCAGCAAGCGGCAGACCTTTGGCAGCAAAGCGCCACCATGCCGCGCCACACGCGTTGCGCCAAGCCCCTGTTTTTGAATGATTTCATCGCTGAACTGGGCTTGGCACAGCAATTGCACAGTTCAAGTCAAAGAGATCTCAAGGTCTGACTTTCAAAACGGACGGGAACCCCATGAGCGACATCCTGCAAGACCCGCCGATTGCGGCCGACAGCGTCTACGCCAAGCTGGGCGGCGAGCCGGCCATCCACCAATTGGTGAACCGTTTTTATGCGCTGATGGATGAATTGCCCGAGGCCCATGCGGTGCGACGTCTGCACCCGGAGAGCCTCAGCGGCAGCGCCGACAGCCTGTTCAAGTTCTTGAGCGGCTGGTTCGGCGGCCCGCCGCTCTACATCCGCGAGCGCGGCCACCCGCGCCTGCGCATGCGCCACGCGGCCTATGCCATCGGCCCGGTCGAACGCGATGAATGGCTGCTCTGCATGCGGCAAGCGCTGGCCGAACAAGTGCCCGACGAGAGCTTGCGCGCCGGCATGAACCGTGCCTTCACCGACATGGCCGAGCACTTGATCAACACCTGATGGGGCGGCGACGCGTCGGCGTTCAGTGCAGCGCCAAGGTGAAAAAGGCCGGCTGCTAAGCTGCACCCAGGAATTTGGGCGGCTGTGCCCCGAGTAGAAAAAGTTCATTGCGTGGCGCTAAATCAAAAATTCAGCAAAACTGCCATAGTCCCGACGCCAAGTTAAGTTCGAATTCATTCAATTCAAGCGAATTTGCGCGAGCCCTTCACAAAACACCCTGACGGGACAATAAAAATATGGACTTCACAGTAGGCGTCTTGCTCGGCACATTCTTGTTGTCGATCGCAGCGCTGTTCATCTTCATCTGGTCGATGGCCCAAGGGCTGTTTGGCAGCGGCACGGCGGCAGCCACCGAGATTTTTGCGGTCAACGAGTTGGGGGCGGTTGAAGACCCTGCTGCCACGCCGGAGCAGCAGAGCGGCTTGCAGCGTGAAATGAGCGGCCCCGGCGTGACCGCGCCGCGCATGGACCTGGCGGAAACCGAGGCCCGCAGCCGCGCCGACCAATCGACCTCGCTGGTGGTGGGCGTCGCGCTGACGCTGGCGGTGATCTGGCTGGTGCTGGCCTCGTTCGCTGGGCTGATCTCATCGATCAAGCTGCATGAGCCGGACTGGTGGGTGCAGTACGAATGGCTGACCTTCGGGCGCATCCGCCCGATCCACTTGAACCTGGTGGCCTACGGCTGGTGTTCGCTGGCCGGCATTGGCGTGGCCATCTGGCTGATTCCGCGCTTGCTCAAAACCGAGCTGGTCGGGGCCAAATACGCCTTGATCGGCGGCGCGCTGTGGAGCATCGGCGTGTTTGCCGGCACCGTCGCCATTGCCACCGGTCATTCCGACGGCCTGGAATGGCTGGAATACCCGTGGCAGATCGACATCCTGCTGGTCATCGGCGGCGCGCTGGTCGGCCTGCCGCTGTGGCTGACGCTGCTGCAACGCAAGGTCAAGCATCTGTATGTGTCGGTCTGGTACATCGGTGCCGGCCTGCTGTGGTTCCCGGCGCTGTTCTTGATCGCCAACGTGCCGGGTCTGCATTTCGGCGTGCAGCAAGCGACGATGAACTGGTGGTTCGGCCACAACGTGCTGGGTCTGTGGTTCACCCCGATCGGTTTGGCGGCGTCCTACTACTTCATCCCCAAGGTGCTGGGCAAGCCTATCCACTCGTACAACTTGTCCCTGCTGGGCTTTTGGTCGCTGGCTTTCTTTTACAGCCAGGTCGGCGGTCACCACTTGATCGGCGGGCCGGTGCCGTCCTGGCTGGTCACCATCTCGATCGTGCAAAGCATGATGATGGTGATCCCGGTGTTTGCGGTGGCGGTCAACCAGCACATGACGGTGCTGGGCAACTTCCGTGCGCTGGCCTATTCACCGACGCTGCGCTTCATTGTGCTGGGCGCGATGATGTACACGGCCGCATCGGTGCAGGGCTCGCTTGAAGCGCTGCGGGCGGTCAACACCGTCACCCACTTCACCCACTACACGATTGCCCACGCCCACCTGGGGCTGTACGGCTTTTTCTCGATGGTGATGTTCGGCTCGATCTACTTCATCATGCCGCGCGTGATGAACTGGGAATGGCCGTACCCGAAGCTGATTTCGCTGCACTTCTGGCTGGTGCTGATCGGCTTCGCCATCTATTTCATCTGGCTGTCGATCGGCGGCTGGTTGCAGGGCCTGGCGATGCTGGACGCGAACACGACCTTCATGCAATCGGTCAAGCTGACCCTGCCTTATTTGCAGGCGCGCTCGATCGGCGGCGGCTTGATGACGCTGGGTCACTTGGTCTTTGCCGCGCATTTCTTCGCGATGGGCTGGAAGTTCGGGCCTAAACGGCTGGGCGCCACCTTGTTGAGCCAGCAGTTGCTGCAACGCATGTTCGGCAAAGGAGTTGCAGCATGAGCGCAGGGAAAAAGAGTTTCTGGGAAATGGACGAACTGCGCCTGGTCACCGGTGCGATGGTGATTCTGGGCGGTGCCACCGGGCTGCTGGTGGTGATGCCCTATCTGTTGCTGGAAAACGTCCGCCCGCCCGTTGGCCTGAAGCCCTACACCAGCGACCAGTTGATCGGCCGCCAGTCCTATATTGCCAACGGCTGCGTGTACTGCCATTCCCAGCAACCGCGCGACATCAAGCAAGCCCCCGACGCCACCCGTGGCTGGGGCCGCGCCTCGGTGGCGGCCGACTATGCCTACGACACGCCGCACCTGCTGGGCACCATGCGCACCGGGCCTGACCTGCTCAATATCGGGGCGCGCCAGCCAAGCAAGGACTGGCAGCTCGGCCACCTGTACCAGCCGCGCGCCTACACGCCCGGCTCCATCATGCCGTCCTACCCCTATTTATTCGAGCTCCGCCAGGGTGCGGCCAAGGCCGGTGAAACCGTCGTCAACCTGCCGCCGGGCCTGACCCAGCCGGGCCAAGTGGTGGTAGCCAAGCCGGAGGCCTTGGCCTTGGTCAGCTATTTGCTGTCGCTGGACCGCACCTACCCGGCCTTGCCGCCGCTGCCGTCCATGCCCGTAGCACCCACGCCTGACAAGGACAAGCCATGAACCGGCCCGACAACAAGCCCGAGCGCAAGACGAGCGGCGGCAAGTCCGCAGCCAACAAGCGCAACAGCGAGCAGCGCGGCCGTGAGAAGCCCGACCCCGATGAGAGCGTGCGTCCGCTGCCTTGGTTCTTGACCATGTTCCTCGGCGCGATGGCGATGTGGGGCGCGTTCTACATCTACATCACGCCGTCCGGCGAAGCCTCGGCCTACGGCGACCAGCGCACCGTGGCCGACCTGCGCCCGCCGGTAGCCGCTACCGGTGCCGCCGGCGCGGCCACAGTGGACGGCAAGCAGGTCTATGCGAGCAAATGTGCGGCCTGCCACCAAGCCACTGGCCAAGGCATTGCCGGCGT
>CANFYD010000071.1 GCA_947450745.1 Burkholderiales bacterium | reverse complement strand
GCCGCCCGCGCTGATAGCGCTGGACAACGTGGTGCTCACACCCCATATCGCCAGCGGCACCCATGAAACCCGCGCCGCCATGAGCCAGCTGGGCTTTGCCAACCTGCAGGCACATTTCAATGGCCAGGAGGTGCTGACGCGGGTGGCGTGAGGATCGGCCCGGTATCAATGAAGTCAACTAGGCCGCTGACCGGCCTCGCCGCGCGCCAGCCAGAACTCGACCTCGGCCGGTGCCAAGGCCAAATCACGCAGCCCGGGCAGGTCCATCGCTCGCAACTCGGCGCGGGCTCGGGCTTGCTGGCGGCGCACGGTGCGGGCCAGCGTCCAGCGGGCAATGAATTGTTTGACGGTGTGCATGGCGGTCTCGGTAGGTTTGCAATGCCTGCATGCTCGCGTCCGAGCTAAGATTTGGAAAGTTGAATCAACTGACCAATCGGTGCAGAAAATCTGATGCGAAGCCTCAACCTTGACCAAGTGCGCAGCTTGGTGGTGATTGCCGATCTGGGCAGTTTTGCCGCTGCGGCGCAGGCCTTGCACCTGGCACCACCGACGATCAGCCTGCATATCAGCGAGCTGGAATCGCGCCTTGAAGCGACGTTGATGCTGCGCGGCAAGCAAGGCGTGCAACTGACCTCGGCCGGCGCGGTGCTGGTGCAGCGCGGCCGCCTGTTGCTGCGCGATGCCGAGGATGCGATGGCCCAAGTGCGCCGGCATGCGCAAGGCTTGGCCGGCAAGGTCAGGCTGGCGACGCAGACCGGCGTGGTCGTCTATTTGCTGCCCCAAGTGTTGGCGCAACTGGCACGGGAACACCCGGACATCGAGGTGGAGGTGGCGGTGCTGGGCACGCACCAGACGCTGGCCGGTATCCGCGCCGGGCAGGTGGATGTGGGCTTGATCAGCTTGCCGATGCCAGCCGACTCTGGCCAAAGCGCGCTGGTCTGCACTTCCTGGCGCAGCGATCCGGTGCTGGCCTGCCTGCCGGCCGATTGGGACGCGCCGGCCGAAGTCAGCGCTGCCTGGCTGGCCGACAAGCCGCTGATCTTCAACAGCAGCGGCACCCAGCTGTATCGCCAGACGATGGCCTGGTTCGGCCAAGCCGGCTTCAGCCCGTCGGCCCGCATCGAGCTGAACTACACCGAGGCGATGAAAAGCCTGGTGGTGGCCGGCTACGGCGCGGCCATCCTGCCGCTGGAAAGCAGCGAGGCACCGCACAGCTTGGGGCTTCATGAGCGCCTGCAACTGCGCCCGCTCCACCCGCCGCTGACCCGCGAGCTGGCCCTGGTCCACCGCCAACCCGATCTGTTGCCGTCCAGCGCCTTGCCGGTGCTGGAGGTGTTGCGAGGATTTGGCAGTCAGCGTTAGGCACCTAAATGCGCCGCCTGTAGCGGTGGGCCGGTGTCGAAACGCGCTTCGCCCAGGCCTGTTTGCGCTGCTGAGGTTGGTCATTTGTGGCGAATGGCATGACGCACAATGAACGGCACACACACCAAAACCCAATCAACATGAACACCTATCGCCGTACAACGATTGCCCTGCTGATTGCGATCAGCGCCTTTTCAACGCCTGTGGTGAACGCTGCGGAAGAGAAGGGGTGGTTCGGCCTCTCGTTCAATGTAGAAACCGAAGGGTTTTCCTTCAACCCCACCATCCAATCGGTGAAGATCGAAAAGGTCGTCGCCTCGTCTCCGGCCGCCCAAGCCGGCCTCGCTGCGGGCGATGTGGTGGTCGCCCTGCAGGGCATCGCGATCGCTGGCGCGAAGGCCGATGATCTGAAGGCGGCGATGAAAAAATCCGTCGGCGACACACTTCGAATGAAGGTCAAGCACGGTGCCGCTGAAGCGACAGAAATTCAGATGGTTGCCATTTCCAAGCCGGCGGGTCGTTGACGGGTGCAATTGCAGCCTTGCAAAAACCAGCGCCAAGCCATGTAGAGCGGGTCACGGGTGCCGGGTAGCGCCAACAGACGCACTTGTTCCGCCGGTTCTGTTGCTTCCGCCGATTTGCCGCTGCGTAGATGCGGAGCCCGGCGTCGCAAGATCGCTCGCGGGTCTTGACCCGCCCTACGAAGAACCGCAGGGAACCAAGCGGCGACCGCGGTGGCCTTGGCTGCCTTTGTGCCGCGTTCCCTGCAGTCAGACCAAGCGCCGGTCACATACTGCGCCGATACTGCCCGCCCACCTCGAACAGGGCGGAGGTGATCTGCCCGAGCGAACAGACGCGCACCGCATCCATCAGCACATCGAAGACGTTCTGGTTGGCGATGACGGCTTGTTGCAGGCGCAGCAGCATGGGGGCGGACGCGGCGGCGTTGGCGGTCTGGAAGGCGTGCAGGCGCTGCAGTTGCGACTGTTTTTCTTCCTCGGTCGAGCGCGCCAGCTCGATGTTTTCCATCACCTGGTCGCCGTGCGGGTTGCGGAAGGTGTTGACGCCGATGATCGGATATTCGCCGGTGTGCTTGAGCATCTCGTAATGCATGCTCTCTTCCTGAATCTTGCTGCGCTGGTAGCCGGTTTCCATCGCGCCCAGCACGCCGCCGCGCTCGGCGATTTTCTCGAATTCGGTCAGCACCGCTTCTTCGACCAGCTCGGTCAGCTCCTCGATGATGAACGCACCCTGGCTCGGGTTCTCGTTCTTGGCCAGGCCCCATTCGCGGTTGATGATCAGTTGGATGGCCATCGCGCGGCGCACCGAATCTTCGGTCGGCGTGGTGATCGCTTCATCGAAGGCATTGGTGTGCAGGCTGTTGCAGTTGTCGTAAACGGCGATCAGCGCTTGCAGCGTGGTGCGGATGTCGTTGAACTGGATCTCTTGTGCATGCAGTGAGCGGCCGCTGGTCTGGATGTGATATTTGAGCTTCTGGCTGCGCTCGTTGGCACCGTAGCGGTCCCGCATGGCCACGGCCCAGATGCGCCGTGCGACCCGGCCCAGCACGGTGTATTCCGGGTCCATGCCGTTGCTGAAGAAGAAGCTCAGGTTCGGCGCAAAGTCGTCGATGTGCATGCCGCGCGCCAGGTAAGCTTCGACAAAAGTAAAGCCGTTGGAGAGCGTCAGCGCCAGCTGCGACAGCGGGTTTGCACCGGCTTCGGCGATGTGATAACCGCTGATCGACACGGAGTAGAAATTGCGCACATTGTGATGAACAAAGAACTCGGCGATGTCGCCCATCACCTTCAGGGAGAACTCGGTCGAGAAGATGCAGGTGTTCTGGCCCTGGTCTTCCTTCAGGATGTCGGCCTGCACGGTGCCGCGCACATTGGCCAGCACCCAGTCCCGGATCTTGGCGGCCTCGTCGGCGGTCGGATCGCGGCCATTGTCGGTGCGGAACTTGTGCAGGTTCTGGTCGATGGCGGTGTTCATGAACATGGCCAGAATCGTCGGCGCCGGGCCGTTGATCGTCATCGACACCGAGGTGGTCGGGCTGCACAGATCAAAGCCGTCGTACAGCACCTTCATGTCGTCCAGCGTGGCAATGCTGACGCCTGAATTGCCGACCTTGCCGTAGATGTCCGGCCGCGGCGCCGGGTCGGCACCGTAGAGCGTGACCGAGTCGAACGCGGTGGACAGGCGCTTGGCCGGCATGCCTTCGGACACCAGCTTGAAGCGACGGTTGGTGCGGAAGGCATCGCCCTCGCCAGCGAACATGCGGGTCGGGTCTTCGCCTTCGCGTTTGAAGGCAAACACACCGGCGGTGTAGGGGAAGCTGCCGGGTACGTTTTCCAGCATCAACCACTTCAGCAGCTCGCCGTGGTCCTCGTATTGCGGCAGCGACACCTTGCGGATCTTGGTGCCGGACAAGCTGGTGGACACCAGTTGCGTGCGCAACTCCTTGTCGCGGATCTTCACCACATATTCGTCGCCGGCATAGGCGCGCTGCATGTCTGGCCACTGGCCTAGCAGCTTGCGGGCGGCGCCGTCCATCTTGGCTTCACGCGTCGATGCCAGTTCCGTCAGCGCTTCGATGGCGCGGTGTTTGTCCGGGTTGGCCGCAAGCAACATGCGGGAGCTGCTGGAGAGTTGCTGGATCTCGCGGGCCAGCGTGGCTTGGCTGCGGGCGCGCTTTTTGTAGCCGCGCACCGTGTCGCTGATTTCCGCCAGATAACGCACGCGGGCGGCGGGTACCACCGGCGTTTGGTGGGTGCTGTGGCGGGTGTTGGCGATTGGCAAGCGGCCTTCCACCAGTGGCAGGCCCAGCTCGGCCAGGCGGGTTTTCAGCGCTTGGTAGAGGGCCGTCACGCCGTCGTCGTTGAAGCGACTGGCCATCGTGCCGAAGACGGGCATGTCCTCGGTCTTGGTGGTCCAGGCTTCCTTGTTGCGCTGCACTTGCTTGGCCACATCGCGCAAGGCGTCGAGCGAGCCCTTGCGGTCGAACTTGTTGATCGCCACGAACTCGGCAAAGTCCAGCATGTCGATCTTTTCCAACTGGCTGGCGGCCCCGAACTCCGGCGTCATCACATACATCGGCACATCGACATGCGGCACGATGGCCGCATCGCCTTGGCCGATGCCTGACGTCTCCACGATGATCAGGTCGAACCCGGCCACCTTGGCGGCCCGGATCGCGTCGGGCAGGGCAGGGGAGATTTCGCTGCCGAAGTCGCGCGTGGCCAGTGATCGCA
The DNA here is from genome assembly GCA_947450745.1 of Burkholderiales bacterium. Classification (GTDB taxonomy): domain Bacteria; phylum Pseudomonadota; class Gammaproteobacteria; order Burkholderiales; family Burkholderiaceae_C; genus Paucibacter_A. The sequence goes on along the minus strand of CANFYD010000071.1, from coordinate 6,518 downwards.
TGAAGACGCGTTGGCCTTGTGACCACGGGCCAATCGCATTCATGCGGATGCGGTCGCCCAGCAAGGCGCCACCGCTCTTGCGGCGTGACGGGTCGATGGAAATGACGGCGACCCGCAATTGGTCGCCCTGGTCCAGGCGCAGGCGGCGGATCAACTCGTCGGTCAGGCTGGATTTGCCAGCGCCGCCGGTGCCGGTGATGCCCAGCACCGGGGTCTTGATGCCTTGGGCGGCGTCTTGCAGGGCCGCAACCAGCGCGGCGTCGGCCTGACCGTTTTCCAATGCGGTGATCAACTGCGCCAGCGCGCGCCAAGCGGCTTCGCTGTGGCCTTGCAGGGCGGCCAGATCTTTCGGTGCCTGGGCGCTGAAGTCCTGGTCGGCCTTCATCATCATCTCGCCGATCATGCCGGCCAAGCCCATGCGTTGGCCGTCTTCGGGGCTGAAGATGCGCACGCCGTGAGCGGCCAGATCGCGGATTTCGCTCGGCACGATGACGCCGCCGCCGCCGCCAAACACCTGGATATGTTCGCCGCCGCGTGCCTTCAGCAACTCGACCATGTATTTGAAGTATTCGACATGGCCGCCCTGGTAGCTGCTGATGGCGATGCCTTGCGCGTCTTCTTGCAGCGCGGCGGTCACCACCTCATCGACCGAGCGGTTGTGGCCCAGGTGGATCACCTCGGCGCCCATGCCTTGCAGGATGCGCCGCATGATGTTGATGGCAGCGTCATGCCCGTCAAACAGGCTGGCCGCCGTGACGAAGCGCACTTTGTGCGTGGGGCGATACGAGGCGAGGGCTTTGTAGTCGGCAGAAAGGTCGGTCATGGCTTGTCTCCAGCGGCAGCGCCAAGGCTGCCCCGCGTTGTCAGAAAAATCTCAAGCAAATCAAAACTGATTCTAGGGCGCGATTGACGTTGACGTAAACGTCAATCAACAGCCAATCCGCAACGGCCCACAGCGAACCCACGTCAAACCAACGGCGTGTCAGCAGTGAGTCAGCAGCAGCAGCAGAACTTCAAACGCCTTGCGCGTAAACCATCTCGTCCCGCCGGCCGATGACGCCGCCGCGTGTCAGGTCGTCCAGCAGTTCCAGCGACCAATCGGCCAGCGTCTGCGCGCTGAAAAAGCGTTGCCAGATTTGCTGGTGAATCGGCACCGCCGCCAGCCAAGCCAGCAGGGCGGGCAGCGCTTGGCGGTGCACGTCCAGCAAATGAAAGGTGATCAGGGCCTTGGCGGCGTAGCGGGCGTGGCGGAGCGGGTTGAGTTGAAAGTAGCTCAGCCGCGCACGCGCTTCGCTCAAGGCCGCCGCCACATCGCTGAAGGCTGGGCCGTGGCCGGGCACGACCACGCGCACCGGCAGCGTGGCGATCAAGTCCAGCGTGGCCGCCACTTCATCAAAGGCGGCCGTGCCGTCAATTTCCGGGAAGACGATGCCAAAGCCGTGCTCCCACAGCGCATCGGCCGACACCAGCAGGCCGGCCTCGGGCTCGAACAGGATCACCGACTCCGGGTCGTGGCCGGGCGCCGCCAGCACCTGCCAGACGCGGCCGGCCTGCTCAAGGCTGTCGCCGTGCCTCAGCGCATGGTCAGGCTTGAAGCGCTCGCATTGCTGGCCGGTGGCGGCAAAGCTCAGCACGGCCTGATCCCAGTCGGCCACCGCCTGAAAATGGCCGGGCGGAATGGCGACCGGGCAGTCGAATGCCGCCGCCAGATGGGCATTGCCGCCGCAATGGTCTGAATGCAGATGGGTGTTGGCGATCAAGCGCAGCGTGGCCGGCTGATCCGCAGTGGAAGTGCTGTCGGCAAGTGCCTGCCGCACCAAGGCCAGCGTTTGCGCCTTGTGGGTGCAGTAGCCGCTGTCCACCAGCACGGCCCCGCGTGCGTCGCCGCTCAGCAGCAGCGAGTTGGAGGACAACCAGCCGCGCTCCAGCAGCTGCATGTCCTGCGGCAATCGGGCCGTCATCAGCTGCGCAACTCGCGGCGCAAGATCTTGCCGACGTTGCTCTTGGGCAGTTCATCGCGGAACTCGATGTATTTCGGGCACTTGTAGGCGGTCAGCTCGCGGTGGCAATAGGCGCTCAGGTCTTCTTCGGCCAGGGTGGGGTCGCTTTTCACGACGTAGAGCTTGACCGTCTCGCCGGAGCGCGCATCGGGGATGCCGACCGCTGCGCATTCCAGCACGCCCGGATGCATGCTGACGACTTGTTCGATCTCGGTCGGGTAGACGTTGAAGCCGGAGACCAGAATCATGTCCTTCTTGCGGTCGACGATGCGGATGAAGCCCTGCTCGTCGATCACGCCGATGTCGCCGCTTTTGAAGTAGCCGTCTGCGTACATGACATTGGCGGTTTCTTCCGGGCGCATCCAGTAGCCGGCCATGACCTGCGGGCCGCGGATGCAGATTTCGCCCCGCTCGCCCTGCGCCACGTCGCGGCCGTTGTCGTCCCGGATGGCGATCTCGGTTGACGGCACCGGCAGGCCGATGGAGCCATTGAAGTCGTGCACATCCATACGGTTGATGGTGACGACCGGGGAGGTTTCCGACAAACCATAGCCTTCCACCACCGGGCAGCCGGTGATCTTCAGCCACTTTTCGGCGGTGGACTGCTGCACGGCCATGCCGCCGCCGTTCGAAATCACCAGTTCGCTGAAGTCCACGCGGGCAAAGGCGGGGTCGGCAGCGAGTGCGTTGAAGAGCGTGTTGACGGCCGGGAACATATTGATCTTGTGCTGCTGCAAGACCTCGATGAAGCCCGGGAAATCACGCGGGTTCGGGATCAGGATGTTCAGCATGCCCAGGCGCGCGCCGAGCATGTAGCAGGCCGTCAGCGCAAAGATGTGATACAGCGGCAGCGCGCAAACGGTCGTCAGTTGCTTGCCGCTTTCCAGCTTTTTCAGCATCGGGCTGAACCAGGCCTCGCTTTGCAAGATGTTGGCCACGATATTGCGGTGCAGCAGCGTGGCGCCCTTGGACAAGCCGGTGGTGCCGCCGGTGTATTGCAAGAAGGCCACGTCGTCCGGCCCCAGGTCGACCCGCTTCAGGTTGAGGTGGCTGCCTTCGTCCAGCGCCTTGTTGAAGCGCGTGACGCTGCGTTTGGAGTCCACCGGCAGGCGGAACTCGGGCACCATTTTCTTCACATGGCGAAGCGCGAAATTGACCATCGGGCCGCGCCACCAACTGAGCAGGTCGCCGACCGAGGCCAACACCACATGCTCGATATCGGTGTGGGTGATGACTTCTTCCAGCGTGGCGGCAAAGTTCTCCAGCACGATGATGGCCTGCGCGCCGGAGTCCTTCAGCTGATGCTGCAATTCACGCGGGGTGTACAGCGGATTGACGTTCACCACCGTGTAGCCGGCCCGCAGAATCGCCGCGATGGCGACCATGTATTGCAAGACGTTGGGCATCATGATGGCGACCCGCGCCCCCTTCGGCAAGCCCTTGGCTTGCAGCCAGGCACCGAGTGCGGCGGACAAGCTGTCCACTTCGCCAAAGCGCAGGCGCTGACCCATGCAGACCGCTGCATCGCGGTTCGCGTATTTGCGGAAGGATTCGTCCAGCAGATCGACCAGCGAGCGATAAATCGTCGTATCCACCTCGGCCGGCACGCCTTCGGGATAGCTCTTCAACCAGGGTTTTTTATTCGTTGCTTGACTCGCCTGAGTCGTTTGAGTCGAGTTTTCTTGCGCCAATGCTTGCACCATGTCTCCTGAATTCAATGGCTGGGACGCGTATCGCGTGCCAGTCACCCATGGTCGTGGCAGGCGCGAGGCTCAGCTAGGGTAATTGCCCTAGTGGATCGTCACCTGTGGGACAGGCGCTTTGCCGCAGCAGGGCGGCCGCACCGGGCTTGAACAAGGCTTCGGCCAAGGCTTCTTCGCGCTGTCGCACCACTTGCAAGAACTCGGTCGCGCCGCGCATCTCGCGGAAGGTGTCGAAACCGGTTTCCAGGAAACGCTGCAATTCGCTCATGCCGGCGGCAGTGGCGGGGCCGCGCATCAAGCGCAAGGCTTGGCGCAGCAAGGGCTTGCGGGTCAATTGCTCCAGCGACGCGCCGACGGCAATCGTCAGCTCGATTTGGAGCTGCCGCTGCAGCGCTTCGCCGCAGGCCTGCCAGGCGGCGATATAGCTGCTGGCGTTCAAGGGGCTCGCGCCCAGTTGCTGCGCCATGCGGGTGTCCATCAGCTCGGAGATGGCGTGCAGGCGGGCGAGTTTGGCCACCGTCGCCACCACCTCGGCCGGGAAGATGCGTACCAGCGCCGGCACGACGCGGGCGAATTGCGCGTCGCGGCGTGAAAAGTCGCCCGGCCCATACAGCTCTTGCAGAAAAAACTGTGTCGCCTTCTCGTAGCGCGGCGTGTTCAACAAGTCGGCGTAGGTGCGTGAAAAGCGCTGCTGCTGGTACAGCTTCAAGCTCTGCACGCGGGCGTTCAGGCCCGGCTCGGCGTTGCGCAACTGGCGCTGAGCGTCAACGGCGCTCAGGTGGGCAAGCATTTCTTGGGCAATGGCGGAGTCCATGAGTCCTAAATTCGGTAGTTGGACGCGGCGGAATAGGAGTGGATTGTGCCGCTCCTACACTGCGAGCATGAATGCACAAATCCAACGCTGGCAGTTGCTGCTGCGCGCCATCCTGGCCCTGGCCACGCTGGTTGGCTGTTGGCGCAGCGGCGCGCCGGGGCTGGGCTTGCTACTGGCCGCTGCTGTGTTCTGGCTCTACGGCTTGGGCATGTTGATGATTTTTGCCTGGTTGCCGCGCCTCAACATCGGCCTGCCGCCGCCCGGCCGCCTGCAACTGCTGCGCGCTTGGTGGCATGAGTTGATCGCCTGCGAGCGGGTCTTCGCTTGGCAGCAACCGTTTGCCGCGCAGCGCTATGCCGACTTTTTGCCAACCAACAGCAGCGACAACAACAGAGGCCAACGTGGTGTCCTGCTGCTGCATGGCTTCACTTGCAACCGTGGCGTCTGGAACCGCTGGATGGAGCGCTTGCGCGCCCACGGCCACCCGCACATCGCGCTGACGCTGGAGCCGGCTTACGGGTCGATCGACGCCTATGTGGCGCAGATCGAGGCTGCCGTGCAGACGCTGGAGCAACGGTACGGCCAGCCGCCGGTGATCGTCGGGCACAGCATGGGCGGCTTGGCGGCCCGGGCTTGGTGGCGACGCCACGGCCAAGCGGGCCGAATCCACCGCTTCTTGACCCTCGGCACGCCGCATGCCGGCACGCTGATGGCGCGCTTTGGCGCGACCTTGAATGCCCGCCAAATGCGCCGTCAGAGCCGCTGGTTGTCGGAGCTGGCCGCGCATGAGGCCACGGCCAGTTCGGCGCAGCAGTCGCAGGACTTTGCGGCCCGCTTCGATTGCTACTTCAGCCGCTGCGACCAGATCGTCTGCCCGGCCGATACCGCCGTGCTGCCGGGCTCGCAGGCCATCGAGGTGGTGGGCAGCGGCCATCTCGCCTTGGTCTTTCAGCCGACCATCCTGGCGGATCTGCTGCATCTGCTGGAGCGACCGACCACTGCTTGACTCGCCCCGCCAGCAACGTAGCGTTAAACCTAGGCTCAAACCAGGCTCAAACCGCCTGGTCGTCCACCAGCACGCCACGGCGGATCTGGTCCAGCTCGATGCTTTCGAACAGCGCGCGGAAGTTGCCTTCGCCAAAGCCCTCGTTGCCCTTGCGCTGAATCAGCTCGAAGAAGATCGGGCCTATCACCTCCTTGGTGAAGATCTGCAGCAGCAATTCTTTCGGGGCGTCCAGGTGGGCGGCACCGTCGATCAGGATGCGCTGGCGGCGCAGTTGCTCGACCGGCTCGCCGTGGCCGGGCAAGCGCCGGTCGATCAGGTCGAAGTAGGTTTCTATCGTGTCCTGGAACTGCACGCCTGCGCCGCGCATCGCGTCCACCGTGGCGTAGATGTTGTCGCTGCCCATGGCGACATGCTGAATGCCTTCGCCGTGATAGAGGTCCAGGTACTCGGCGATCTGGCTTTTATCGTCGCTGCTTTCGTTGATGGGGATGCGGATCTTGCCGCAGGGGCTGGTCATGGCCTTGCTTTTGAGGCCGGTCAGCTTGCCTTCGATGTCGAAGTAGCGGACCTCGCGGAAGTCGAAAAAGCGCTCATAAAACTCCGACCATTCCTTCATCCGGCCCCGGAACACGTTGTGGGTCAGGTGGTCGATATAGGTCAGGCCGTGGCCGACCGGATTGGCCGGCACGGCGTGGCCGGCGGCGTCCAGCAGCGGCACGAAATCGACGTCGTAAATGCTGATGTTGCCGATGGCACCGGGCGCGGCGCCGTTCTTGCCTTGCCAGCGGTCGACAAAATAGATCAACGAATCGCCGATGCCCTTGATGGCCGGGATGTTCAGCTCCATCGGGCCGGCTTTGTTGTCAAAGCCCCAGGCGCCGAGTTCCAGCGCGCGCTGGTAGGCATGGGCGGCGTCCTTGACGCGGAAGGCGATGGCGCAGATCGACGGGCCGTGCAGCCTGGTGAAGCGCTGGGCGAACGAGTCGGTTTCGGCG
>CANFYD010000070.1 GCA_947450745.1 Burkholderiales bacterium | reverse complement strand
CCTGTACACCCGCGGCGTGATGATCCAGATGCTGGGCATCGAGGCGGTGCGACGTGCGCAGGAGCGCTTCGGCAAGGGCAAAGTGATGAGCAGCGAACAAGTGCGCTGGGGCTTGGAGAACCTGGCGCTGGACCAGAAGAAGCTCGATGCCTTGGGCCTCAGCGGCGTGATGCGTCCGCTCAGCACCTCTTGCCAAGACCATATGGGCTCAACCTGGGCGCGCGTTCAAACCTGGGACGGCACCAAGTGGAGCTTCAGCTCCGACTGGTTGCAGGCCGATGAGCAAATCATCAAGCCGATGGTCAAGCAGGCGGCCGACAAATACGCTTCCGAGAAGAAGCTGGAGCGCAGAGAACCGGCCGACTGCCAGTCTTGAAAGAAGTCTCCACCCGAGCCACTTGGCCAGCCACGCATTGATCAGGCGCGCCCACTGCGGTGGGCGCGCCATGGAGGCAAGACATGAGTAGCAGCAACAGCAACAGCAGCAGCAGCAGCAACAACGAAGCAATATTCCTGAACGTCAACGGCATCGAGGTCATCTACAACCACGTGATCCTGGTGCTGAAGGGCGTGTCGCTGCAGGTCAAGGAAGGCTCGCTCGTGGCATTGCTGGGCGGCAACGGCGCCGGCAAGACGACGACGTTGCGGGCCGTCAGCAACCTGTTGGCGGGCGAGCGTGGCGAGGTCACCAAGGGTTCGATCGAGCTGCGTGGTGAGCGGATCGAGAAGCTGTCCACCGCCGAAATGGTCGGTCGCGGCGTGATCCAGGTGATGGAAGGGCGGCATTGCTTCGCCCACCTGAGCATCGAAGAAAACCTGCTGACCGGCGCCTACACCCGCCAAGACGGCAAAGCGGCCGTGCGGCAAACGCTGGAGAAGGTCTACAACTACTTCCCGCGCCTGAAAACGCGCCGCAGCAGCCAGGCCGCCTACACCTCCGGCGGCGAGCAGCAGATGTGCGCCATCGGCCGCGCCTTGATGGCCAACCCCAAGATGGTGCTGCTGGATGAGCCGTCGATGGGTTTGGCCCCGCAAGTGGTCGAAGAAGTGTTCGAGATCGTCAAGGACCTGAACGTCAAGGAAGGCGTGACTTTTTTGCTGGCCGAGCAGAACACCAATATGGCGCTGCGCTATGCCGACTACGGCTACATCCTGGAAAGCGGCCGCGTCGTGATGGACGGCGAGGCCCACGCGCTGCGCGAGAACGAGGATGTGAAAGAGTTCTACCTCGGCATGGGCGGCGGTGACCGGAAGAGCTTCAAAGACGTGAAAAGCTACAAACGCCGCAAGCGCTGGCTGGCTTGAGAAAGTGACACCCCATGCACAACGATGAATTTTTTGACACGCTGGAAGCGCGTGACCCGGCCGAGCGCGAGCAGGCTTTGCTGGCGCTGCTGCCTCAGCAGATCGCCCATGCCCAGGCCCACACGCCGGCCTATGCCGAGCTGCTGGCCGGGGTGGATGCCGCTGCCGTCGTCAGCCGTGCTGCGCTGGCCCAATTGCCGGTCACGCGCAAGACTGAGCTGCTGGCGCGCCAGCAAGCCGGGCGGGCCCGCGGGTCCAACCCCGATCCCTTCGGCGGCTTTGCAGCAGTCGGCTGGTCCGGTTGCGTGCGTGCCAGCGGCGCGCGCCGGGTGTTCCAGTCGCCCGGGCCGATCTACGAGCCCGAAGGTCAGGGCACCGATTACTGGCGCGTCGCACGGGCGCTGTTTGCGGCCGGACTGCGGGCCGGCGAGTTGGTCCACAACAGCTTCAGCTATCACCTGACGCCGGCCGGCGCCATGATGGAGGGCGGTGCCCACGCGCTGGGGTGCAGCGTCTTTCCTGGCGGTGTCGGCAACACCGAAATGCAGTTGCAGGCGGTGGCGGACTTGCGCCCGCATGCCTATGTGGGCACGCCGAGCTTCCTGAAGATCATGTTGGACAAGGCGCAGGAAATGGGCACACGCACCTCGTTCACCAAGGCCTTGCTCAGCGGCGAGGCCTTCCCGCCGTCGCTGCGCGATTGGTTGGCCGAGCGCGGTGTGGCGGGCTACCAGTGCTATGCCACCGCCGATCTGGGCTTGATCGCTTACGAGACCGCCGCCCGTGAAGGCCTGGTGTTGGCCGAGGGCGTGATGGTCGAAATTGTGCGGCCGGGCAGCGGCGACCCGGTGCCTGACGGCGAGGTGGGCGAGTTGGTCGTCACCAGTTTGAACCCCGACTATCCCTTGATCCGCTTTGGCACCGGCGACTTGTCCGCCATGTTGCCGGGCCGTTGCCCGACCGGTCGCAGCAATGCGCGCATCCAGGGCTGGATGGGCCGTGCCGACCAATCAGCCAAGGTGCGCGGTATGTTCGTGCATGCGGCGCAGGTGGCCGAGATCATGCGGCGCTTTCCTGAGCTGGGCCGTGCGCGCTTGGTGGTTGAGGGCGAGATGGCGCAAGACCGCATGACGCTGAAAATTGAGGTGGCCCAGGCGGCTGAGGGTTTGGCCGAACAGGTGGCGGCAGCCGTACGCGAAATCACCAAGCTGCGGGCCGACATTGAATGGTTGGCACCGGGTGCCTTGCCCAACGACGGGCGCGTGATCGAAGACGCGCGCAGTTACCGCTGAATCACATTGACTCAGCCTTGTGCGAAGTACGTAGTTTCCGTTGCAGATATGTCTGCTGCAGGTTTTAGTATTCAAATCTGTAGACGTCAATCCCAAGGAAACTATGAAAAAACTGTTGTTGAGCTGTCTGGCGGGTCTGGCTGCGGGTGGTGCTTGGGCCGAATACCCTGAAAAGCCGATCAATCTGGTCGTGCCGTTCTCGGCCGGCGGACCCACCGACAAGGTGGCTCGCGACTTGGCCGAGGCCTTGCGCAAGCCGCTCGGTGCCACCATCGTGATCGAAAACATCGGCGGCGCCGGTGGCACACTGGGCGCCACCAAGGTGGCCCGCGCTGCGCCGGACGGCTACACCCTGCTGCTGCACCACATCGGCATGGCCACCTCGCCGGCCCTGTACCGCACGATGCAGTACAAAACGCTGGAAGATTTCGAGTACCTGGGTTTGATCAACGAAGTGCCGATGACCTTGATCGGCAAGCCCACCCTGCCGGCCAATAACTACGCCGAGTTGGTCAAGTGGATGGATGCCAACAAAGGCAAGATCAATCTGGCCAACGCCGGCCTGGGTGCTGCCTCGCACCTGTGCGGCTTGCTGTTCCAAAGCACGACCAAGATCGAGATGACCACCGTGCCCTACAAAGGCACCGGCCCGGCGATGACCGATTTGCTCGGCGGTCAGGTCGACCTGATGTGCGACCAAACCACCAACACCACCCAGCAGATCGACACTGGCAAGGTCAAGGCCTACGCCGTGACCAGCGCCAAGCGCTTGGCCGGCCCGGTGCTGTCCAAGCTGCCGACGATGGAAGAAGTGGGTCTGAAGGGCTTTACCGTTGCGATCTGGCACGGCGTTTATGCCCCCAAGGGCACACCGAAGGCGGTGCAGGACAAGATCGCCGCTGCTTTGAAGGTGGCGTTGAAGGACCCTGACTTCGTCAAGCGTGAAGAAGCGCTGGGCGCAGTGATCGTCACCGACAAGCGCATCAACGGCCCTGAGCACAAAAAGTTCGTCGAAGCCGAGATGATCAAGTGGTCCGCCGTTATCAAAGCCGCCGGGCAATATGCCGACTAAGACGTTTGAAACTTTTTACTGCGCGGCCGCCATGCGTCGTTGGTCGGATGCTCGTGATCCTCACGTACCTGAAGTACGTTCCGGTCCCTGCGCTCCTCCCGCCTAGCCTGACAGCCGCTCGCTACAAAAGTTCTCACCGTCTGAGGACAAAAAGCCCAATTGCTTGGGCTTTTTGACTTGAGAGGGGGCGGAGTACACGCGGGTCACGACCCGACCTACAGCTGGGCCCGACTTTTATGGACTCCGCGCTGCGGCCAGCATTTGCAGCACCAGCGGGTGATGCTGGCCGCGACGTGAGCGGATGGCGTGGATTTCGTCCTTCACGTTTTCGCAGCGGCCCAGCAAGCGCAAGCCCGGAATCAGCCCGATTTCGGCTGAACCGAGCCGGCTGATCGGGAATACACCCAGCCCGCGCAGGGCGAAAACCGCCAGCAGCGCGCTGTCCTCGAACTCTCCCACGATGCGCGGGCGCAGCTGCAGCCCTTCAAACCAATGGTCGAGCGTGCCGCGCAGCGCTGAATGTGCGGTGGGCAGCAACACCGGCAAGCGCCCAAGCGACAGCGGGAAATCATCCACATCGGCTTGGCTGACCTGCGCCGTCGGTCCATACCAATCCACCGGTGCTTGCGCCAGCAGTTCGCTGGTCAGCCGTAAATTGGGGTTGTGCGGGGCCGGGCGCCCGGCCAGCACCACATCCAGTTTGTGCATCGCCAACTCCGCCAGCAGTTGTTCGACCTCGCCCTCGTGGCAGAGCAGCCGCAGCGCTGGCGTGCCCAGCACCGGGGCCAACACCGCATGCGCGGCCAGCTTGGAAATACCGTCCGACAGCCCCACCGCCAGCCGCGCCACCTTGTGGCTGGCCGCTTCTTTCACTTCGTCGGTGATCAAGGCACCGAGCTGAAAAATCTCCTCCGCCCGCGCGTAGGCGGCCATGCCTGCCTCGGTCATCGTGACGCCCCGGCCGGCCGGTTTGAGCAGTTGATGGCCGAGCGACTTTTCCAGCTCCCGCACTTGGGTGCTGATGGTTTGCACCGCCATGTCCAGGCGCTCGGCCGCCCGCGCGAAGCCACCTTCCTTGGTCACGACCCAAAAATAGTAGAGGTGGCGAAAGTTGAGCATGACCTTGATAGCAATTGAAAAACAGAAGTGGAGCGTACCTTAACGCTGGTTGATCAGAAGCTTCAAAGGGCTGATGATCGAGTCAATGTTGACTGCAAAGGAAGATTTATGTTTTACGCGATAACTTGGTTGCTGCTGGCGGTGCTGATGGCACTGTGGTCGGGCGCGGCTTGGGCGTTGCATGCGCTGGCGGCTTGGTCGGTGGCGCAAGCGGGCGGGCTGGCCGGCTTGCCGGGTCAGGTGGTGGCGCTGGGCGTGCCGGAATGGTTGGCATTTTGGCTGCCGGTTGACGCGCAAGCGTCCTGGACGGCCACTCTGGCCGCCTTTGCTCCGTTTTTCGACTATCTGCTGGCTGTGGCGCCCGGCTTGGTGGCTTGGGCTGCTCCGCTGATTTGGGTACTGTGGGCGGTGGGCGGCTTGATGCTGCTGGCACTGGGAGTTGCCGCAACGCTGATGATTCGTGTCGTCAAGCGGCGCTTGTCGCCGACCTTTCGGCAATCATCGACCCCAGTTCAAGCCACAGCCTTTTGAACGTCTGAACGTCTGAACGTCTGATCAATCAATCGCCCTACTGACGCAACTTATTTAGAGGTTTTCCCATGAAAAGAATTGTTTTATTCCTGTTGACCAATCTGGGCGTGATGCTGGTGCTCGGCCTGGCGGTGAACGTGCTCGGCTTGAACCGCTTTCTCACCGCCAACGGCCTGGACCTGACCTCGCTGCTGGGCTTTGCGCTGGTGATGGGCTTTGGCGGCGCCTTCATCTCGCTGTTGATCAGCAAGCCGATGGCCAAGTGGACGACCAAGCTGCAGGTCATCAACGACTCCAACGACACCACCCACATCTGGCTGGTCACCACGGTCGAGCGCTTTGCCGCCAAGGCCGGTATCAAGATGCCCGAGGTCGGCATTTACGAAGGCGAGCCGAACGCCTTTGCCACCGGTGCGTTCAAGAATTCGGCCCTGGTGGCGGTGTCCACCGGCCTGCTGCAGTCGATGACGCGCGAGGAAGTCGAGGCGGTGATCGGTCATGAAGTTGCCCACGTCGCCAATGGCGACATGGTCACGATGGCGTTGATTCAAGGCGTGATGAACACCTTCGTCGTGTTCATCTCCCGCGTCGTCGGCTATTTTGTCGACAAGGTGGTGCTGCGCAATCAGAACGATGGCCCGGGCATTGGCTATTACGTCACGACGATTGCGATGGACATCCTGCTCGGCGTCGGTGCCGCGATGGTGGTGGCCTGGTTCTCGCGCCAGCGCGAGTTCCGCGCCGATGCCGGTGCCGCGCAATTGATGGGCCGCAAGCAACCGATGATGAATGCGCTGGCGCGCTTGGGTGGCTTGGAGCCGGGCGAGATGCCCAAGGCGATGCAGGCGATGGGCATCAACTCGCGCCCGAGCAGCCTGATGGCTCTGTTTTCCAGCCATCCTCCGATGGAGCAGCGGATCGAGCGCTTGCGTCAAGCTTCGTGAACTCGTGTCCCTGTGAATCAATAAAAAATCTGCAAAGGAAAGCCGCATGAGTGCGCAATCAATGTTGGAGCAATTGCTCAAGTCCGGTATGTCGCTGTTGGGCGGCAACGGGCCGGGAGGCTCCGCCACAGCCGGAAAATCCTCCTCGCCCAATTGGGGCCAAATCGGTGGCGGTGCCGCCGCTGGCAGCGCGCTGGGTCTGCTGCTGGGCAGCAAACGAGGCCGCAGTTTTGGCGGCAAGGCGCTCAAATACGGCAGTTTGGCGGCGCTGGGCGCGGTCGCCTTCAAGGCCTTCAATGCCTGGCAAGCGCAGCAAGCTGCCGAGCAGGGCGCCGCAGCTCAGCCAGCGGCTCCAGCGGGCGCGCCGCTGCTGACGCCCCGTCCGGTCGAGTTGCTGCCGGCACCAAGCGCCGAGCAGCACAGTCAGGCGCTGCTGCTGGCCATGATCGCGGCGGCCAAGGCCGACGGTCATTTGGACGAGCGCGAGCGGGGCTTGGTCGAGGCGGAATTGAGCCGACTGGAGGCCGACCCGGTGCTGCGCCGCTGGTACGAGGATCAACTGAGGCGCCCGCTCGACCCCGCCGAAGTGGCGCGCGCCGCCAGCACGCCTGAACTGGCCGCCGAGATGTATCTGGCCAGCCTGCTGATTGCCGATGAAACCAGTTTCATGGAGCGGGCTTATCTGGACGAGCTGGCCCAGCAACTGCGTTTGCCGGCGGGCTTGAAGGCCGAGCTGGAGGCGCAGGCCACCGCGGTGTGAACGGGTAGCCTTTCGCTACAGCTCAAGAAGATTGGGGCGGCTAAAGCCCCAGAAATTGCCCCATTCGCTGGAGTTCCTCGTCCAGCGCCCGCTCGAAGGCCACGCCACCGGGCCGGGCGCCGATGAAGCCCAACTCGTGCTGCAAAGAGCCGCCCAGCACCCGCACGTTCGCCCAGCCGATCACCTCATCACCCCACAGCAAGGGCAGGGCGTAATGCCCCATTTTGCGTTTGCTGGCGGGCGTGTAGGCCTCGAACCGATAGGCCCAGCCCCAGAACAACTCGAAGCGCCGGCGGTCCCAGACGATGGGGTCGAAGGGGGCCAACAGGCGCAGCGCGGCGTCGGGCGTGTCGCGTTGATAGCGTTTCGAGAGCGGTTTCTCGTCGGCCGGCCAGAACCAGTGCTGGCCGTCCACCTCGGCGTGTGCGTAACGGGTGGTGGCCGCCTTGACGAGGTCGGCGCGATGGCTTTTCAACTGCGGCGCGCCGTAGCCCAGCAAGCTGGTCAGGTAGCCTAGGCTGGCTGCTGGCAAGGGTGCATACAAGTTGACGACGATGTCCAGCAGCGCCTCGGCGCGCTGGCGCTGCGCAGCGGGGCTTTGATCGACCGGCGCGTGCTCGACGGCGGCGTACACCCGCGTCCCGGCCTCGCGGCGCAGCACTCGCAAATGGCCCCGGTAGTGCAGGCCGTCGAGCAGATGGGTGCTGGCGTTGGCGTCCTCCCCCCAGTAACCGGTCGTGCGGCCGTGGTGGCTGAAGGCGGCCAGCACGTCCTTGGAGCGCGTCTCGCGCCGGGCGCGGATGAAGGCCAGCAACTCGTCGGCGCGCGCTGCCGTTTCGGCGTCCCATGTGCGTTTGAAATGGCTGCGCGGATGCAGCAGCGCCAGCATCTCGCGCGGCACAAAGCCGTAGTTGACGAAGCAGTCCTCCTCGACCGCCAGCTTGGCGTAGCGCCGCTCCAGATCGCCGGCGACATAGCTCTTGACGCGGTGCCGCAGGATCAGGTCCTGTGCGCGCGCCGGCGCACGCAGCGGGTCGGCCTGCACAAAGCCGAGCCGCTTGATCGCGGCGGGCAAGGTGGTGGGGGTGAACAGGCTGCGTGTAACCGCGTAGCGGCGCAGGGTGGTGAGGGTGAGCGTGCTCATGTCGAATTCGATTGGTCATCTTCGCGGAGGCGGAAGCTTTCCAGCCCCCATTTGCGGATGAAGTCTGGTGCTTGCATGGAGTGCGATTGTGGGGCGCCCAGCACCGGCTGAGCACTGCGGGCGGAATGCCTTTGGCGGGGCTGAATCGAGCCAAACTGAGCCGAACAGGTGCCGACCCTACAATGCCGAGTCACCGTTTATCCAGCCCAGGACGCCATGAATCCCGACCCCGTTGCAGCCCCCACCAGCCCCTCGATCAGCACCGATGTGTCGCATATCGCGCCGCGAGAAAAGGCAGAAATCCTCTCGCAAGCGCTGCCCTACATCCGCAAGTTTCATGGCAAGACCATCGTCATCAAGTACGGCGGCAACGCGATGACCGACCCGGCCTTGCAACAGGACTTTGCCGAAGATGTGGTGCTGCTCAAATTGGTCGGGCTGAACCCGGTGGTGGTGCACGGCGGTGGGCCGCAAATTGAAGGCGCGCTGAGCCGTTTGGGCAAAAAGGGGCAGTTCATCCAGGGCATGCGCGTCACCGACGAAGAAACGATGGAAGTCGTCGAATGGGTGTTGGCCGGGCAGGTGCAGCAAGACATCGTCGGCCTGATCAATGTCGCCGGCGGCAAGGCGGTCGGTTTGACCGGGCGCGACGGCGGCATGATCCGAGCGCGCAAATTGAAGCTGATCGACCGTGACGACCCGACCAAGGAGCACGACGTGGGGCTGGTCGGCGACATCGTCTCCATCGACCCCAGCGTGGTCAAGGCCTTGCAGGATGATCAGTTCATTCCCGTCATCAGCCCGATCGGTTTTGGCGAACACAACGAGAGCTACAACATCAACGCCGATGTGGTGGCCGGCAAGCTGGCCGAGGTGTTGAAGGCTGAAAAATTGGTGCTGTTGACCAACACGCCGGGCGTGCTGGACAAGGCCGGCAACTTGCTGACCGACCTGAGCGCCCGCGAGATCGACGCGCTGTTTGCTGACGGCACCTTGTCCGGCGGCATGCTGCCCAAAATCGCCTCGGCGCTCGAAGCCGCCCGCAGCGGTGTCAACGCCGTCCACATCATCGACGGCCGCGTGCCCCACGCGATGCTGCTGGAAATACTCAGTGATCAAGCCTACGGAACGATGATCAGATCTCACTGAGGGTGAGACTTTTTCTACTGCGCGGCCGCCATGCGTCGTTGGTCGGATGCTCGTGATCCTCACGTACCCAAAGTACGTTCCGGTCTCTGCGCTCCTCTCGCCTAGCCTGACAGCCGCTCGCTACGAAAAATTCTCACCCTTTGAGCTCCGCGCTGGCAGGCCGACCATTCCCACCGAAAGCAACGCTTGAACTCTCGCTCGCCGGTCTGGTTTTTTGATCTCGACAACACGCTGCACAACGCGTCGGCCCATGTGTTCGGGGCGCTCAATGTGGCGATGACCAGCTACATCGAGACGCATGTGGGCGTCGAGCGCGACGAGGCGAGTCGCTTGCGGGCGTTGTACTGGCATCGCTACGGGGCCACCTTGTTGGGGCTGGTGCGGCATCACGACGTGGAGGCGGCGCATTTTCTGAGCGAAACGCACGCGCTGCCGGACTTGGAGCAGCAACTCCGCAGTCATGCGCATGACTTGGCTGCGTTCAAGCGACTGCCGGGGCGCAAGTTCTTGCTGACCAACGCACCGCTGGCTTACGCGCAGCGGGTATTGATGGCCTTGCGGCTGGAGCGCTGTTTCGAGGGCGTGATCGGGATGGAGCAAATGCGTATGTTTGGCCATTTGCGGCCCAAGCCCGATGCCCGGATGTTTCGTCACCTGCTGGCGCGGATGCAGCTCAGGCCGGCCGATTGCATCTTGGTGGAGGACACGCTGATTCATCAAAAGTCTGCCCGTCGGGTCGGCATGCAAACCGTCTGGATGCAGCGCTGGGCGCGCCAGGCTGTGCAAGGGCAGCCGGCAACGCCCACGCAAGCAGTCCATCATGGGTTGCGCCGTCGGCCGGTCTACGTGGACCGGCGCGTCTCGTCGCTGGCCACATTGCTGAAGTAGGCTGACGAACGACATTTTTCGCTGTGCCAAAATTGGCCGCGAAAAGTCCAATGTCTTGGCTTGCTTTTGCCGCCCGCAGGTACCCACCCGATGCCAGTCTCCGCGAATGATTTGATCGAGCTGACCGCTGTGGCGGCCGTTGAGCCTGCGGCTGCCGTGGCTGCAGCCGCAGCAGCCGTCGCACGCAAGCGTCCGCGTCCCGGTGAGCGCCGCGTGCAGATTCTGCAAACGCTGGCGGCGATGCTGGAGCAGCCTGGGGCGGACCGTGTCACCACCGCTGCGCTGGCCGCCAAGCTGGATGTCAGCGAGGCCGCTCTGTACCGGCACTTCGCCAGCAAGGCGCAGATGTTCGAAGGCCTGATCGAATTCATCGAGGGCAGCATCTTCACGCTGGTCAATCAAATCACCGAGCGCGAAGTCTCTGGCCAGTTGCGGGCGCAGAAAATCGTCTCGGTGCTGTTGCAGTTCGGCGAGCGCAACCCCGGCATGACGCGGGTGATGGTGGGCGATGCGCTGGTTCACGAGAACGAGCGCCTGGTGCTGCGCATGAACCAGTTTTTTGATCGCATTGAATCGGCATTGCGCCAGGTGCTGCGCGCCGCCGCCGAGGCCAGCGGTTCGACGACTCCGACGGTGGATGCGAATGCGCAGGCTTCGGTGCTGGTCAGCTTTATCATCGGCCGTTTGCAGCGCTATGCCCGCTCCGGCTTCAAGCGCATGCCGACCGAGCAAATCGATGCTGCCCTGCGTCTGCTGACAGCCTGACCATTCGCGCCGCTTAAACTGTGGCATGGCTGATCTTGAACATTTGATTGCGCGCGCTGAGGCGCTGCTGACCCGGCTGGATGCCGTTTTGCCCCAACCGTTGGCGGCCCCCGATTGGGGCAGTTCGGTGGCTTTCCGCTACCGCAAACGGGCCGGCCGGCAGGTGCTGGAACCGGTGCGCCATGTGGCGCAAATCCGGCTTCAAGACCTCAAGGAGGTGG
>CANFYD010000069.1 GCA_947450745.1 Burkholderiales bacterium | reverse complement strand
CCATCAGGGCATTCATAACAGCAGCTCCACCCGTCTATCCCCCACCGCACGCCCGGTCGCGATACGGCCGTTTTCAAATCTGATCTTCACGTTCTGTCCTTCCAAGCCTGCGCTCAGCGCCTGCCCTTCGCTGGCCACAGCAAAACCGGGGCCACTGGCCAGCACCATGACGGTGTCGCCGGCAGCAAACCACTGCCGCATCTTCAAATCACTGCTGCGCACTGCCTCGCCGGCCGCAATCGGCTGGTTCAAGATGCGTCCGAGCAAGCTGTCCACTTCGGTGAACACCGTGCCTCGCTCGGCTGCTATGTCTATTTCGGCCGCGCTGAGCAAGTCTTGAGTCAAAACTGTGCCGTGTGGCAGCGGATCGGTCGCCACCAGAGCGCGCGCAAACACTTTGACGGTGACCGGCAGGCTGACATTCCAGCGCGCTTGCCCGTCCATGCAGCGCAACCCGACGCGGGCCCGACCCCACATCTGCTGGCCGTTGGGCAAATAGGGTTGGACCTGGCGGCAGGGTGCCAACTTCAGCCGTGGGTCGAGCTGGCCGATTTCCACCAGCACGCGGGCCTGCGCCGGCATGCCGATGCGTGCGGCGGCCTGAATCATTTCCTGCACCTGCGACACCAAGCCGGGGGCCAAACCACCCGCGCCAGGCTGCACTTGGGCTTGCAGCGGCGCTGCTGTCCCCAGCAGCGCCAACAGCAGCAACCCCGCCAGCAGCCGAGCCCACGACCGCCGTCCGACCCACTGAGCAGGACTTGGGGTGGCGCTTGAACAGGAGTAAAGACCAAGTTGCGACATGCCACAACTTTAGACCAGCAGGCGCGCCGGCCGAGTCGGGAATAGCACAGCAAAGCCCGTGCTATTCCCGCTAATGTTTTCAATCGGCCGATCACACAATCCTTCCACGTCGCCACGATCGTCATGCCGCCTGCGGGTGCCAAGACCGATTGGGCGGCCGCAGCCACCAAGGACCTAGCCATGCTGAACCGACTGACCGATGCCTTGAACTTCCAGACCCAGGCGCTGACCTTGCGGTCTGAGCGGCAGCGCCTGCTGGCCAGCAACATCGCCAATGCCGACACGCCGGGCTTCCAGGCTCGCGACATGGATTTCTCCAAAGCGCTGCGCGAAGCCACCTCGTCAGCGGCCAGCCCGGCCGGCCTGACCACCACCCAGACCGGCCATATCGCACCGCGCGCCGGGGCCTTGGGTGAATCACAAAAGCTCTACGCCACCTCGGCCCAAACCAGCCTTGACAGCAACACGGTGGACATGGACCGCGAGCGGGCCAACTTCGCCGACAACTCGGTCAAATATGAGGCCACGCTGCGCTTCATCAGCGGCTCGGTGCGCACCGCACTCGATGCGATGAAGTCACCGAACGCCGGCTAGTGCCAAAGCACAAGCACAAGCCCAAGCAGCCCGCCCAGGAGTAGCCCATGTCCATGTTCCAGATTTTCAATGTGGCCGGCAGCGCCGTCAGCGCGCAAAGCCAGCGCCTCAACGTGGTGGCCAGCAACCTGGCCAATGCCGACACGGTGGCCGGGCCCGACGGCCAGGCCTACAAAGCCCGCCAGGTGGTGTTTCAAACCGCCTTGATGGGGGCGGGCACCGATCAAGCCTCGGCCGGCGTGCGCGTCAGCACCATCAGCGAAGACCAGACACCGGGTCGCAAGGTGCACGACCCCAAACACCCGCAAGCCGACGGGGAAGGCTACGTCACTTACAGCAACGTCAACACGGTGGAGGAGATGGTCAACATGATTTCGGCCTCGCGCTCCTATCAAAACAATATTGAAGTGATGAGCACGGCGAAAAACCTGCTGCTCAAAACACTGCAGCTCGGCCAATCCTGAGCCTTCTGAACTCGTAATCCGGAGCAAGCACGATGGACGTCACCAGCCTCAACCCCACCACCACCTCCACTGCGGCGGCCACAACGGCCAAGAATGCGGTGGACACGCAGGATCGCTTTTTGAAGCTGCTGGTGGCGCAGATGCAGAACCAGGACCCGATGAACCCGATGGACAACGCTCAGGTGACCAGCCAGATGGCGCAGATCCAGACGGTCAGCGGCGTCAGCACGCTGGACACCAGCATCAAGGCCTTGTCGACCCAGTTCGGCCAGATGCAAGCACTGCAAAGCGTCTCGCTGGTCGGGCGCGACGTCAGCGTCGAGGGCAACCGACTCAATATTGCCAACGGTGCCGGTGCCGGCAGCTACGAGCTGGCCTCGGCGGCGGACGCGGTCAAGCTGGAAATCCTCAGCCCGGCCGGCACCGTGCTCGACACGCAGCAGTTGGGCGCGCAAGGCACCGGCCGCCAGAACTTCAGCTGGCCCACCTCGCAGACCGACAACAGCGCACAGCTGAACTTCCGCATCACCGCCACCAAGGGAGCGGCCGTGGTCAGCAGCACGACATTCGCCCAAGACAAGGTGGTGGCCGTCAACACCAGCGGCTCCAAATTGCAACTGCAGTTGCAAAACGCCGGCTTGGTCGACTACAGCACCGTCAAGACCATCGATTGACAACGCCCAGCCCTCCTGCGCCCCACCCTCTTTAGCAAGGAATCATCATGAGCTTCCAACAAGGCCTGTCCGGGCTGAACGCCGCCAGCAAGAACCTCGACGTGATCGGCAACAACATTGCCAACTCCGGCACCTACGGGGCCAAGTCGTCCCGCGCCGAGTTCCAAGACGTTTATGCCGGTGCCCTGAACGGCGCGGGCTCCAGCCCGGTCGGCATTGGTGTCAGCTTGGCCGCAGTCGCTCAGCAGTTCACGCAAGGCAACATCAGCACGACGGAAAGCCCGATGGACTTGGCCATCAACGGCGGCGGTTTTTTCCAGGTCAGCGACGGCATCAACCCGGTGCAATACAGCCGCAACGGCCAGTTCAAGCTGGACAAGGAAGGCTATGTCGTCAACAACGGGCAGCTCAAATTGCTGGGCTACCCGGCCGACAGCACCGGCGTGATCCAGCCGGGCCTGGCCCAGCCGATGAAATTGCCGACTTCGGGCATCGCGCCCCAGACCACCTCGACGATCACGACCGAGTTCAACCTGGACTCGCGTGCCGGAGCCACCGCACCCGGCACCGACCATACAGGCCTGGGCATCAGCCTGACCGATCCGACCACCTACAACAACGCCACCTCGATGACCACCTATGACGCCAAGGGTCAGGATGTGGCGGTGACCTTGTACTTTCAAAAGGGTGCCACCTCGGCCACCGACGGCAGCACGGTCTACAACGTTTATGCCACCGCCAACGGCAAGAACTTCACCACCGATTCGGCCGGTGCCGCCATCGCCGAAGATGCCACCGGCAGCCCGACGACGCCCTACACCACCATCACCTTCCCGCGCGACGGTGGCAAGCCGATCAGCCCGACCGGCGCGATCGACATGCGCATACCGGCCGGCGTCAATGCGCGCGGTGCCGTCACCCTGCCCATCCCCAGCGACGCGGCGACCGCAGCGGTGCAATTCGATCTGACCGGCGCGACCGAGAACGGCTCCAGCTTTGCCGTCACCAACCTGACCCAGAACGGCTATGCGCCGGGCCAGTTGGCCGGCATCCTGATCGAAAACAGCGGCGTCGTGATGGCGCGCTACTCGAACGGCCAGTCCAAGCCGGCCGGCCAGATCGAGCTGGCCAGCTTCCGCAGCCCGCAGGGTTTGCAGCCGATGGGCGGCAACGTCTGGGCCCGCACTTTTTCCTCCGGTGAGGCGGTGGTGGGCGTTCCCGGTGACGGCAATCTGGGCGCACTGCAATCCGGCGCACTGGAAGAGTCGAACGTCGACCTGACCGCCGAGCTGGTAAATATGGTGACCGCACAGCGCGCCTACCAAGCCAGCGCACAGACGATCAAGACGCAAGACCAAGTGCTGCAGACCATCGTCAACCTGCGCTAATCAGCAACTTTTTACTGCGCCGCCGCCATGCGTCGTTGGCCGAATGCTCGGAATCCTCACGTACCCAAGTACGTTCCGGTTCCTGTGCTTCGTCCGCCTAGCCTGACGACCGCTCGCTAAAAAGTTCGAATTTTTTATCCCGACCAACCAGGAGCCGCCATGGACCGGATGATTTACCTCTCGATGGCGGGTGCCAAGGCGTCGATGCAGCGCCAAGACGTGCTGGCCAACAACCTGGCCAACGTCTCGACCAACGGCTTTCGGGCCGAATTGCAAGCCTTCCGCTCGGTGCCGGTGCTGGGCGACGGGGCCAGCACCCGCGCCTACGCGCTGGAGACCACTACCGGCTACAACCCGGACGGCGGCGTGGTGCAAGCCACCGGGCGCAACCTGGACGTGGCCATGAAGGACAAAGCCTGGCTGGCCGTGCAAGGCTTGGACGGCACCGAGGCCTACACCCGCGCCGGCGCGCTCGACGTCAATGCCGAAGGCCTGCTGGTGTTGCGCAACGGGCTGCAGGTGCAGGGCGATGGCGGCGCCATCAACGTGCCGCCGAACACCGAAGTGTCGATCGGCAGCGACGGCAGCATCAGCGCCAAGAATGCCAAGGGCACGAGCACGACGATAGGCCGGCTCAAGCTGGTCACGCCGGAGGCACCGCTGACACGCGGCACCGACGGTTTGTTTCGTGCCGCCGAGGGCGACTTGCCCGCCGACGCCAGCGCCCGCTTGCAAGACGGTGCACTGGAAGGTTCCAACGTCAGCCCGGTCGAGACCATGGTCAGCATGATCGCGGCGGCACGCCAGTTCGAGCAGCAAATGAAGTTGCTGCAAATCGCCCAGACGCAAGGCCAGCAATCGGCCAAGTTGCTCGGCAACAGCTAAACAAAGATTCGGCTAAAGGACTCCCACCATGATGCGCTCCCTCTGGATTGCCAAGACCGGCATGGAAGCCCAGCAAATTCAGCTGGACACCATCTCCCACAACCTCGCCAACGTGGCCACCAACGGCTTCAAGCGCTCGCACGCGGTGTTCGAGGACTTGATCTATCAAAACCTGCGCCAGAGCGGTGCCAACAGCACCGAGCAGACGCAGTTGCCGACCGGCTTGCAAGTCGGCCTGGGCGTGCGCCCGGTGGCCACCTCGCGCATCTACAGCCAGGGCAATTTGCAGCAAACCACCAACAACCTTGATCTGGCGATCAAGGGCAATGGCTTTTTCCAGATTCAACAGCCCGACGGCACCACCGCCTACACCCGCGACGGCAGCTTCCAGCTCGACGCGGCCGGCCAGATCGTCACCAACAACGGCTACACGGTGCTGCCCGGCATCACCGTGCCGACCAATGCACAGAGCCTGACCATCGGCAGTGACGGCACGGTCAGCATCACCGTGCCCGGCACGCCGACGCCGCAGACGCTGGGGCAGCTTCAATTGGCCAACTTTGTCAATCCGGCCGGCCTGGACCCGAAGGGCCAGAACCTGTTCACCGAGACGGCCTCGTCCGGCACGCCCAATGCCGGCGCGCCGAACGTGAACGGCATGGGCGCGCTGCAGCAAGGCTTTGTGGAAACCTCCAACGTCAATGTGGTCGAGGAGTTGGTGGCCATGATCCAGACGCAGCGCGCTTACGAGTTGAACTCGAAAGCGGTGCAGACCTCCGATCAGATGCTGCAAAAGCTCGCGCAGATTTAAGCTCTCATCCGCTGAGCTCAACCATGAGACGAACCATGATCCACCCGACCCGCATCGTCATTCTGAGCTTTGCCCTCGCTGTCCTGAGCGGCTGCAGCACGCTGTACCGCGAGCCGCAAGTCGAGTTGCAGCACACGCCGGTGGTGCAATTGCCGCCGTTGTCGCTGAACGCGCCGACCAACGGCTCGATTTACCAGGCGGCCAGTTACCGGCCCTTGTTCGAGGATCATCGCGCCCGGCTGGTCGGCGACACGCTGACGATACAGATCGTCGAAAAGGTCAGCGCCAGCCAAAGCTCGACCAGCGCCTTGAACAAGAGCGGCAGCATCGCCGGCAACATCACCGCCATTCCGCTGATCAGCCCGGCAGCCTTTGCTCGCGCCCAGGCAGCCGGCAGCTCGGCCACCACCTCGGCTGGCAAGGGCACGAACGAGAACACCAACGACTTTTCGGGCAGCATCACGGCCGTCGTGACTGCCGTGTTGCCGAACGGGCATTTCATGATCACCGGTGAAAAGCAGATCGGTGTCAACCACAACGTCGACGTGCTGCGCTTCTCCGGCCAAGTCGACCCGCGCATGATCGTGCAGGGCAATGTCGTGCCTTCGGCGGCGGTGGCGAACGTGCGCATCGAGCAGAAGGGCCGGGGTGCGGCGTCCGATGCCCACGGAATAGGCTGGTTGTCACGGTTCTTTTTAAACCTTTCACCGACTTAAGTTTGCGCAGAATCGGTCGTAGAAGCCCCACTTCACGACCATCATGCAAACCTCCACTGACAAACTCATTCGCGCCCTGCTCGGCCTGACCCTCGCCCTGGCCAGCACCGCGCTGTGGTGGCCAGCGGTAGCGCAAGCAGCCCGCATCAAAGAAGTGGCGGCCGTGCAAGGCGTGCGCAGCAACGCGTTGACCGGCTACGGGCTGGTGGTGGGGCTGGACGGCACCGGCGACCAGACCACGCAAACGCCCTACACGGGCCAGAGCCTGACGGCGATGCTGCAGCAGTTCGGCGTGATCCTGCCGCCCGGCGTGACGATGCAGCCGCGCAATATTGCTGCCGTCATGGTGACCGCGCAACTGCCGCCGTTCTCGCAACCGGGCCAGCAGCTCGACATCAACGTCTCCTCGGTCGGCAATTCCAAGAGCCTGCGCGGCGGCACCTTGATTGCGACGCCCTTGCGCGGTGCAGACGGCCAGGTCTATGCAATGGCGCAGGGCAATTTGATCGTTGCCGGTGCCGGTGCCTCGGCCGGCGGCTCCAAAGTACAGATCAACCACCTCAGCGCGGGCCGCATTCCGGCAGGAGCCTTGGTCGAGCGCAGCGTGCCGACACCGCTGCAGACCAGTGATTTCATCCAGCTCGACCTGAACGCCGCCGACTACAACACCGCCCGTGCGGTGGCGCGCGCCATCAACAAGGCCAAGGGTGCCGGCTTGGCGCAAGCGGTGGACGGCCGCGTGGTGCGGGTGAAAGTGCCAACCAACCCGGACGAGCGCGTCAACTTTCTGGCCGATATGGAAAACCTGGCGCTGGAATTGGCCGAGCCGGCCGCCCGCATCGTCATCAACGCCCGCACCGGCTCCATCGTGATGAACCAGGCGGTGACGCTGGCGGCCTGTGCGGTGGCGCACGGCAATTTGTCGGTGACGATCAGCTCGACCCCGACGGTCAGCCAGCCGAATGCTTTCTCCGGCGGCACGACCCAAGTGACCGAGAAGGCCGACATCACCATCAAACAAGAACCCGGCTCGCTGATCCAGTTGGCGGCCGGTGCCAAGTTGGCCGATGTGGTGAAGGCGCTGAACTCGCTCGGTGCCACGCCGCAAGACCTGCTGGCCATTTTGCAAGCGATGAAGAGCGCAGGCGCCTTGAACGCCGAGCTGGAGGTGATCTAGCATGGCCACCAACCCGCTGGCTCTGAGCAGCTTCGGTGCGAGCAGCAACACCAGCATCACCAACACCGGCACCGACAACCGCTCGATCGAAAACCTGCGCGCCGCTGCGGCACGCGACCCCAAATCCAGCATCCGGGAAACCGCCAAGCAGTTCGAATCGCTGTTCATGCAAGAAGTGATGAAGAGCATGCGGGCCTCCACGCTGTCGTCCGGCATGTTGGACAACCCGACCACGCAGATGGGCACTGAAATGCTGGACACCCAGTTCGCCGGCAAGATGACCGGCCTGCCCGGCGGTTTGTCCGACGCGATCCAGCGCCAATTGCAGCGCCAGATGGGCATGCCCGACAAAGCGGTGGAAGCCAAGAGCGTGCAAGCGCTGCCGGTGTTGCCGGCCTTGGCCGTCAAGAACATTGCCCCGCATGTGCAGAGCTTTATCCAGAAGCACGACGCGGCCGCCCGCGCGGCCGAGGTGCAGACCGGCATACCGGCCAGCTTCATGCTGGCGCAAGCGGCGCATGAATCGGGCTGGGGCAAGCGCGAAATCAACACCAAGGACGGGGGCACCTCGTTCAACGTCTTCGGCATCAAGGCCGGTTCGAGCTGGACCGGCAAGGTGGCCGAGGTGCAGACGACCGAATTCATCGACGGCAAGGCCCAGAAGGTGACGGCCAAGTTCCGCGCCTACGGCAGTTACGAAGAAGCCTACAAGGACTACGCCAAGCTGATCGGCACCAACGACCGCTACCGCAACGTGGTGGCACAGGCCCAGACCGGCGGCGCCGAAGGCTTTGCTCGCGGCTTGCAAAAAGCCGGCTACGCCACCGACCCCGAATACGCCACCAAGCTGGCGCGCGTCATCAACACCACCGTGCGCGTGCAGCGCGCGCTGGCCTGAGCCTGAAGGAGCTGCGTCATGAGTGCCTTGCTCTCCATCGGCGTCCGCGCCATGTACGCCAACCAGGCGGCGTTGCAGACGGTCGGCCAAAACATCGCCAACGCCAACACGCCGGGCTATTCACGCCAATCGGTGGTGTTGACCACGCCGGAGGGGCAGTTCACCGGCGCGGGCTATTTCGGCAAGGGCGTGAACATCCAGACGGTCGAGCGTTCGCACAACGAGTTCCTGACCAAGCAGGCGGCCAGCACCAAATCGCTGGCGACGATGGATTCGACCCGCATGACCCAGCTGTCACAGCTGGAGAAAATCTTCCCCACCGGGGACGCCGGCCTGGGTGCCGCCGCCTCGCAGTTCTTGAACGCGCTGGTCGATGTGGCCAGCCGCCCGGCCGATTCGTCTGCCCGTCAGGTCGTGCTTGGGCGCGCCAGCGAGTTGGCGGCGCGTTTCTCCAGCGCCGGCCAGCAAGTGGCCGAGCTGCAATCCGGTGTCGTCAGCGACCTCAAGGCCAGCGTCACCATCGTCAACCAGTTGAGCCAGCAAATCGCTCAGGCGAACGAGCAGATTGCCAAGAGCAACGGCAACGGCCACGAGCCCAACGACCTGCTCGACAAGCGCGACCAGCTGATCTCCAAGCTGAGCGAGTATGTGCAGGTGTCCACCCTGCCCGCTTCAGACGGCACGGTGGGCGTCTTCATCGGTGGCGGCCAGCGCCTGGTGCTCGGCACCCAAGCGCAAAAGCTGTCCATCTCGGCCGACCCCTACGACAGCAACCGGGCCGTGCTCAGCATCAATGAATCGACCGGCGCGCGGGCGCTGGACGACAGCGTGCTCAGCGGCGGCTCGATGACCGCCTTGCTGCGCTACCAGAACTCCGACCTGCAGGACGCCCGCAATATGCTCGGCCAAATGGCCACCGCGATGGCCAGCCGCGTCAACGAGCAACAAGCGCTGGGGCTGGATTTATCCAACCCGGCGGGCAGCGGCGCCGCCATGTTTGCGGTCGGCGCGGCCCGCAGCTTGCCCGCCGCGACGAATGCGCGCAACCCCGACGGCACTTTTGTCTCCGACGTCAAGATCACCATCACCGACGCCAAGCAATTGCAGGCCAGCGCCTACCAGCTGCGCCCGAGCAGAGATCCGGCCGCCGCTGCCGGCACCTACGAGCTGACCCGACTCAGCGACAACCTGACGCGCAGCGTGGTGAACGGGCAGTCGATTGACGGCTTCAAGCTCGATTTCAGCGCCACGCCGCCGGGCGCGGGGGACTCTTTTCTGATCGAGCCGGTGGGCCAAGCGGCCGTCGGCATGAAGCGGGTGCTGGATCAACCGAACGGCATCGCGGCCGCCGCGCCGCTGAGCGCCAGCACCAATGTCAACAACAAAGGCACGGCCACGGTCGACTCGCTCTACGCCGTCAACAAGCAGCTGGATGTGGCGAAAGCGCCGATGACGATTGTGTTCGGCGACGCCGACCCGCTGGATTCGACCAAGCGCCAATACCAGATCACCCTGGCCGACGGCAGCACGCTGGACGGCGTCTGGGCCGCCGACCAGGCGATGGGCAACCAGCCCAGCAGCACGCCGGCGATCGACCTGGGCTTCGAGCTGCGGCTGAACGGCGTGCCCGCCAAGGGCGACGCCATCACGCTGGACCCGACCAAGTTCTCGAACGTCAACAACGGCAATGCCAAGGCCTTTTTGAACATGTCGCTGGAGCGCTTTGTCGGCCAGCAACTGAATGCGGACGGCAGCACCACACCGGGCACCACCATCAACGAGGCCTATGCCTCCACCATCAGCGAGATCGGCTCGCGGGTGCAAGGTGCGACCTATTTGTCCGGCGTTTCGGTCGGGGTGGCGGCCGATGCCGAGACCACCCGCTCCAGCCAGGCGGGCGTCAACATTGATGAAGAAGCCTCGCGCCTGATGCAGTTCCAGCAGGGCTACCAAGCTGCCGCCAAGGTGCTGCAAGCGGCTCAAACGACTTTTGACGAATTGATGCGGATCGTCTCCAGATAACACCAGGAATCGCCACCATGCGCTTAGCCACTGCCAACCAATTCGATGCCAGCATTGCGACGCTGCAAAAGCGCCAGCAGGCCATGCAGGACTCGCAGCAGCAATTGACCACCGGCAAGAAGATTGCCAAAGCCAGCGACGACCCGACCGGTGCCGCACGCGCCGAGCGCGCGCTGGCCACCATCGGCCGCATCGACGCCAACCAGCGAGCGCTGGAAGCCAGCCGCAACGGCCTGACGCTGGGCGAGTCGGCACTGGGCGACGCCAACGAGTTGATGCAGCAGGTGCGCGAAACCATGGTGGCGGCCGGCAATGCCAGCTACAGCGACTCCGAACGCGCCGGTCTGGCCACCAAGGTCGCCGGGCTGCGCGACCAATTGCTGTCGATTGCCAACCGGGGCGACGGGGCTGGCGGCTTTCTCTTCTCCGGCCAAGGCTCGGGCGGCGCACCGTTTCTTGACCAGGCCGGCGGCGTCAACTTCACTGGCGTGTCCGGTGCCTTGCAGACTGGCAACAGCGACAAATTCGCCCTCACCATCGACGGCCGCCAGGCCTGGGAGCAAGCGCGCAGCGGCAATGGCAGCTTCGAGACCGGAGCGCTGCCCAACCAGATCAACCCGGCGGAAGCCGCCAAAGGCTGGATCGACTCCGGCCGGGTCGTGGACCCGGCCCTGTTGACCGGGCACAACTACAAAATCGACATTGCCGGCACCGCGCCGGCCACCACCTACTCGGTCACCGACACCGACCTCGGCGGTGCGGTCGTCAACTCCGGCACGTTCAAGGCCGGTCAGGCGATCAGT
>CANFYD010000068.1 GCA_947450745.1 Burkholderiales bacterium | reverse complement strand
CGCGGGTAAAACCACCGTTTTCAATCTGCTGACCAAGTTTTTGCAGCCGACGCGGGGCAGCATCCACTTCAACGGCATCGACATTTCGGCCGAGCAGCCGGCCCAGATCGCGCGGCGCGGCGTGATCCGCTCGTTCCAGATCTCGGCCACCTTTGGCCACATGACCGCGCTGGAGAACGTGCGGGTGGCGCTGCAGCAAAAGCTCGGCACCTCCTTCCACTTCTGGCGCTCCGGGTCAAGCCTGAATCAGTTGAACGACCGGGCGCTGGAACTTCTGGAACAGGTGGACCTAGGCCAATACGCCAGCACCCTGGCGGTGGAAATGCCTTACGGCCGCAAACGGGCGCTGGAGATTGCCACCACGCTGGCGCTCGACCCCGAGCTGATGTTGCTCGATGAGCCGACCCAGGGCATGGGCCACGAGGACGTGGAGCGCGTGGCCGACTTGATCCGCAAGGTGGCGGCCCAGCGCACCGTGCTGATGGTGGAACACAACTTGTCGGTGGTCGAAAAGCTCAGCGACGTGATCACCGTGCTGCAGCGCGGGCAGATCCTGGCCGAAGGGCCTTACGCCGTGGTGTCGCAAGACCCGCGCGTGCTGGAAGCCTATGTGGGAGTGGAAGCATGAGCAACGCCGACCCCAAAGCCAGCATCCCGAAAGGCAACGAGATGCTGCGCATCACCGATCTGCACGCCTTCTACGGCGAGTCGCACATCCTGCACGGCATCGATTTGACGGTCAACGAGGGCGAGTTGGTCACGCTGCTGGGGCGCAACGGCTCCGGGCGCTCCACCACGCTGAAGGCCATCATGGGCCTGGTCGACCGGCGCACCGGCTCGGTGATGCTGAACGGCACCGAGGTCACCGCGCTGGCACCGCACCGCATCGTCCATCTGGGGATGGGCTATTGCCCGGAAGAGCGCGGCATTTTTTCGGGCCTGAGCACCGAAGAAAACCTGCTGCTGCCGCCCATCGTGCGCTCGGGCGGCATGACGCTGGACGAGATCTACACCGTCTTCCCCAACCTGTACGAGCGCCGCAGCAGCCCGGGCATGCGTTTGTCGGGCGGCGAGCAGCAGATGCTGGCGATGGCGCGCGTGCTGCGCACCGGCGCACGCTTGCTGCTGCTGGACGAAATCACCGAAGGTCTGGCCCCGGTGATCGTCAAAAAGCTCGGCGAGGTGATCCGGCTGCTGAAAAAACGCGGCCACACCATCGTGCTGGTGGAGCAGAACTTCCGCTTCGCCGCGCCGCTGGCCGACCGCCATTACGTGCTGGAGCACGGCCGCATCGTCGCCACAGTGACGCAGGACGAGCTGGCGTCCAAAACGGAAATGTTGCACCAGTTATTAGGCGTTTAAGTACTGCCCCCTTTTTTACCCAAAAATCACCGGAGACCGCCATGACATTCAAGACCCTCACCCTCGTTGCTGCACTCGGCACCGCCTTCGCCACCTTCGCCCCGGCCGCGCAGGCCCAAGTTTCGGACGGCGTTGTGCGCATCGGCGTGCTGACCGACTTGTCCGGCGTCTATTCCGACGTGGCCGGCAAGGGCACGGTGCTGGCCACGCAGATGGCCATCGACGACTTCATGGCCAAGGAAAAGCCCAGCTTCAAGATTGAAATGGTCTCGGCCGACCACCAGAACAAGGGCGACATCGCCGCCAACAAGGCGCGTGAATGGTTCGAGCGTGGCGGCGTTGACGTGGTGTCCGAGCTGGTCACCACCTCGGTCGCCTTGGCAGTGCAGAAGATCGCCAAAGAGAAGAACCGCATCGCGCTGATCTCGGGGGCCGCCTCGACCCGCATCACCAATGAAGACTGCAACGACGTGACCGTGCACTGGACCTACGACACCTACGCGGTGGCCAACGGCACGGCCAAGGCGGTGACACAGGGCGGCGGCAAGAAGTGGTTCTTCCTGACGGCCGACTACGCCTTTGGCCATTCGCTGGAAAAAGACGCCAGCGCGGTCGTCAAGGCGAACGGCGGCGAGGTGCTGGGCGCTGTTCGCCACCCGTTCCCGGGCTCTGATTTCTCGTCCTTCCTGCTGAAGGCACAGGCTTCGGGCGCGCAGATCATCGGCCTGGCCAACGCCGGGGGCGACACCATCAATGCGATCAAGCAGGCGGCCGAGTTCGGCATCACGCCGAAACAGCAATTGGCCGGCCTGCTGATGTTCATCTCCGACGTGCACTCGTTAGGGCTGAAGACCACGCAGTCGATGTATTTGACCGAAGGCTTCTACTGGAACCTGAACGACGACACCCGGGCTTGGTCCAAGCGCTTCTTCTCGCAGCAAAAGCGCATGCCGACGATGATCCAGGCGGGTCAGTACTCGTCCGTCATGCATTACCTGCAGGCCGTCAAGGCGATCGGCAGCGACGACACCGCCCGCGTGATGACGCAGATGAAGAAGACGCCGGTGAATGACTTCTTCGCCAAAAATGGCTCGATTCGCGCCGACGGCCGCATGGTCCACGACATGTATCTGCTGCAAGTGAAGAAGCCGGCCGAGTCGACCACGCCTTGGGATTACTACAACGTGCGCGCCACCATTCCGGCCGCCGAGGCGTTTCAGCCGCTGTCGGCATCGACCTGCCCGCTGATCAAGAAATAAGTCTTTCTCGCCCGGCTCAGCGCACCGCCGCGCTGCCGCACCGCCCACGGGGGTCGGCGGCAGCGCGCTCCATCACCCCTTCGGGATTCAGGCATGCAAATCTTCGGCATCACGTCACAGGAACTGTTCGGGCAGTTATTGCTCGGGCTCATCAACGGCTCGTTTTACGCCGTGCTGAGCCTCGGGCTGGCGGTCATCTTCGGCCTGCTCAACGTCATCAACTTTGCCCACGGTGCGCTGTACATGCTGGGTGCCTTTTTGGCGCTGATCGGCCTGACGCAGTTTGGCGTCAACTACTGGGCGGCGCTGCTGCTGGTACCGGCGCTGCTGGGCCTGCTGGGGGTGCTGATCGAGCGGCTGATGCTGCGCCATCTGTACAAACTGGACCACCTCTACGGCCTGTTGCTGACCTTTGGCCTGGCGCTGATTGCCGAGGGCACGATGCGCTACTTCTTCGGCATCTCGGGCGACAGCTACCCGGTGCCTGAAGCGCTGGAAGGCGGCGTCAACCTCGGCTTCATGTTCATGCCGATGTACCGCGGCTGGGTGGTGGTGGCCGCGCTGACGGTCTGCTTCGCGACCTGGTATGTGATCGAGCGCACCTCGCTGGGTGCCACGCTGCGCGCCGCTACCGAGCGGCCGCAACTGGTGCAGGCACTGGGCATCAATGTGCCGGTCCTGGTGACCGCCACCTACGCTGGCGGCGTCGCCCTGGCCGGTTTCGCCGGTGTGCTGGCCGCACCGGTGATGCAGGTGAACCCGCTGATGGGCTCGAACCTGATCATCGTCGTCTTCGCCGTCGTCGTGATCGGCGGCATGGGCTCCATCCTGGGTGCCATTGTCACCGGCCTGGGCCTGGGCTTGATTGAAGGTCTGACCAAGGTCATCTACCCGGAAGCGTCAGGCGTCGTCATCTTCGTCGTGATGATCGCCGTGCTGCTCGTGCGCCCCGCCGGCCTGTTCGGCAAACAGGCTTGAAGGAAACCCCATGACTAACTCCCCACCTCTCAAGTCGCCGTCGGCGGCCCGCTCATCCCGCCACATCTGGGGCTACGCCCTGCTGATCGCCATCGGGCTGATCGCGCCCTTCGTCGTCTACCCGACGTTCTTGATGAAGGTGTTGTGCTTCGCGCTGTTTGCCTGCGCCTTCAACCTGCTGCTCGGCTTTGCCGGCCTGCTGTCCTTCGGCCATGCGGCGTTTTTTGGTGGCGCGGCCTACGTCTGCGCCTGGCTCAGCAAGGTGGCCGGCCTGACACCCGAGCTCTCCATGCTGGCCGGTGGCTTGGTGGCGGGGCTGCTGGGTCTGCTGTTCGGCGCGCTGTCGATACGGCGCTCCGGCATCTACCTGACCATGATCACGCTGGCGCTCGCGCAACTGGTGTTCTTCTTTGCGGTGCAACTGCCCTTCACCGGCGGTGAGGACGGCCTGCAAGGCGTGCCGCGCGGCCGTCTGTTCGGTTTGATCGACTTGACCGACAACCTGTCGATGTATTTCTTCGTCTTCGCGGTCTTTGTTGCCGGCTTCTGGCTGATACAGCGCACCGTCAGCTCGCCGTTCGGGCAGGTGCTGAAGGCGATCCGCGAGAACGAACCGCGCGCGATTTCACTCGGCTACGACGTGGCCCGCTACAAGCTGCTGGCGTTTGTGCTGTCGGCCTTCTTGGCCGGCGTGGCCGGTGGCATGAAGTCGCTGGTGTTCCAGCTCGCCTCGCTGACCGACGCGCATTGGCATATGTCGGGCGAAGTGGTACTGATGACCTTGCTGGGCGGCCTGGGCACGCTGTTCGGGCCGGCTGTCGGCGCCATCACCATCGTCGTGCTGCAGAACGAGTTGGCCGACAAAGTGGGGCCGTGGGTCACCGTGATCATGGGCGCCATCTTCGTCATCTGTGTGCTGGCCTTCCGCCGCGGCATGGTCGGCGAGCTGCTCGCCTTGCTGGGCCGCAAGCCCCCCAAACAAGGGCATTAAGAACTTACAAGTTCTAAGCCCCTCACGTTCAGGACTATCCCCATGACTCATTACGCTGCGCCCCTGCGCGACATGCTGTTCGCGATGCAAGAACTTGGCGGCCTCGACGCCGTGCTGGCCCAACCGGGCAACCAAGAGTTGGGGGACGATCTGGTCGAAGCCATCCTCGATGAATCCGCCAAGTTCGCCGCCCAGGTGCTGGCCCCGATCAACAAGGCAGGTGACCAGCAAGGCTGCAGCTGGAGCGCCGGCGTGGTGAGCACGGCCGACGGTTTCAAGGACGCCTATGCCGAGTTCTGCGCGGCCGGCTGGAACGGCATGCCGGCGCGCACCGAGTTCGGCGGCCAAGGCCTGCCAACGCTGCTGTCCACCGCTGTGCTGGAGATGTGGAAGGCCTCGAACATGGCGTTCTCGCTCTGCCAGATGCTGACGCTGGGCGCGGTCGAGGCGATTGCCCACCACGGCAGCGACGAGCTGAAGCGGATCTACTTGCCGGCCATGGTCGACGGCCGCTGGACCGGCACGATGAACATCACCGAGCCACAAGCCGGCTCCGACCTCGCCGCCATCCGCAGCAAGGCCGTACCCGCTGGCGAGGGCGATCACTACCGCGTCAGCGGCAGCAAGATCTTCATCACCTGGGGCGAGCACGACATGGCGGAGAACATCATCCACCTGGTGCTGGCCCGCTTGCCAGACGCGCCTGCTGGCGTGAAAGGCATCTCGCTGTTCCTGTGCCCGAAGTTCCTGGTCAATGCCGACGGCACGCTCGGCGAGCGCAACGATTTGCTGTGCACTTCCATCGAGCACAAGCTGGGCATACACGGCAGCGCCACCGCTTCGATGTCATTTGGCGAAGCTGGGGGTGCCATCGGCTGGCTGGTCGGCGAGCCGAA
Organism: Burkholderiales bacterium; assembly: GCA_947450745.1. GTDB lineage: Bacteria > Pseudomonadota > Gammaproteobacteria > Burkholderiales > Burkholderiaceae_C > Paucibacter_A. The sequence continues at coordinate 5,752 of CANFYD010000068.1, read as the reverse complement.
CCAGGGCCTGGCTTGCATGTTCACGATGATGAACCACGCCCGCTTGAATGTCGGGCTGGAGGGGGTGGCGATCTCGGAGCGCGCCTACCAAAAGGCCCGCGCCTTCGCGCTCGACCGCGTGCAGGGCAAGACGCTGGGTGGCGGGGACGACAAATCCAGCAAAACCATCATCGGCCACCCCGACGTGCGCCGCATGCTGATGGACATGAAGACGCGCATCGAAGCGATGCGCGCACTGGCGTACTACACCGCCGGCCAGATGGACTGCGCGCAAGGCCATGCCGACCCGGCAAGGCGCAGCGCCGCCCAGCGACGGGTGGATCTGCTGATCCCTGTCGTCAAAGGCTGGTGTACCGAGAATGCGCTGGGCATCACCTCGAACGGCTTGCAAATCCACGGCGGCATGGGCTTCATCGAGGAGACCGGCGCTTCGCAACACCTGCGGGATGCCCGCATCACCACCATCTACGAAGGCACGACCGGCATCCAGGCCAATGACCTGATCGGCCGCAAGCTGGCCCGCGACGGCGGCTCGGCGATGCGCAGCCTGATCGCCGAAATCAGCGACGAACCGATGACGGGTGCAAATGCCGATCTGAGCCGCGCTGCGATGAGCCATGCGCTGCGTGCCTTGACCGAGGCTACCGACAGCTTGCTCAGCGCCCCGGCGCGTGACGCTGCAGCCGGAGCTGTGCCCTATTTGATGCTGTGCGGCACGGTCACCGGCGGCTGGCTGATGGCGCGCTCGGCCAACGCCGCTGCGGCGCAAATGGCGGCACGACCAGTCGAAAGCGACAGCAGCAACAGCGAACGCGACTTCCTGTCCGCCAAGTGCATCACCGCCGAGCACTACGCGCGCCACCTGCTGCCGCAAGCCTCAGCGCTGCGTGACGTGGTGGTGAACGGCTCGTCCACCACCCTGGCACTCAGCGACACGCAGTTCTGAACTCAACGCCACCGCATGACTGAGTTGAACGGAGCCGACGTAAAAACTCGGCGGGTGAGTCTGTCGGTGCGCATCTCGCCCCACATCACTGCGGCGCTTGCGTCGCTTGCGTCACCCAATGTTTCTTGAACGCCAGCGTGATCTCGGCAGCGGCGTAAATACCCGCACTCCGCCTGTGCTTGCTCACATGCTGCCGGCTCTGGAGGTTAGACTTAATTGTCATTAACGTTCAAGGAGTACGCCGTGTTCTCACACCTGCTGTTACCCATCGATGGCTCCGACCTGTCCCGCGCCGCAATCCAGCACGGCCTTCGCTTCGCCAAAGAAACTAACGCCAAGGTCACGGGTGTCTGCGTGGCACCGGAGTTCCACGTCTTTACCTTCGACACGGCGATGATCGGAGACACCAGCGAAAAGTTTCTCGCCGATAGCCACGCGCAGGCGCAGAAGCATCTTGCGCTGTTGCAACAGGCGGCGGACGACGAGGGCGTGCCTTGCGACACGGTCGTCCAGATCAGTGACCAGCCCTATGAAGCCATCATTCGCACCGCCGAAGAACGGGGCTGCGATCTGATTTTGATGGCATCACACGGCCGCCGAGGCGTGCAGGCCTTGTTGCTGGGCAGCGAGACACAGAAGGTACTCACCCACTCGCGCATTCCGGTGCTGGTCTACCGCTAGGCAGCAATTGGCCGCCTAGGAGCCTGGCGCTGACGACGCAGCCACACCATCAAAAGCAGACCACTGTCCAGCAGCAAGTAGCTGGCCGGCTCGGGCACCGCCTGTGCGAACACCGCATCCGCCAGCAGCGCGTGGCCGAAAGTGGTCGGGTGGATGCCGTCAAAAAACAGCGATGTGGCGGGGTCGCAAATGACCGGTGTCTGGCCGCAGGTATTGCTCACATTGGTCAAGCCCAAGCTGGCAGCGTTGGCGACCGTGTTCGTCAAAAAGGCATAAAAATCAAAGTTGATCACACCGCTTTCACCGGCCAAGCGGGCGGCCAACGCAACGCAACACCGATGCCGAATGACCGCAAGCAGCGCCAGGCGTGGCGCAAGCAGAACACTTGACCCTCAACGCGGCGGGAAAAACGCCTCGCGCTCGCGGGCCACCCGCTCGGACTGCCGGCCGAGGCTGCCGCAAACCAGGTCACAAAGCTCGTAAACCGACGGGTCGGCGATGCGATAGAAGGCGCTGGTACCGCGACTTTCACGCAGCACCAAGCCCTGCTGCTGCAACACGCTCAGATGACGCGACACATTGGCCGCACTGAAGCCACACAACTCGGCCAATTCGCCAACTTTTCGCTCTTGCTGACGCAGCAAATTGAGAATTTGCAGACGCGTCGGCTCGGACAGCGCCTGAAAATAAGCGGCCACCTGGATCAGCGCGGCTTGAGGGAGATCTTGCATGGAATAGCAGGTTGCTCCTGCGGCCGAAGCCAAGCTGTCATTGCAACTCATTTTAATTGCTTCCTTGCGCATGTCGATTGTTGACTATTTGCATGCATAAGCAAATAATGAACTAAGGACGGTGTTTCGTCCAGTGCTTTGAAGCGGAACCTCCATGAATCTCTCCAGAATCATCACGCCCCTGCCTTCTCACTACGCGACCGGCCGGGCTCCCGCTCTGCTGCTGAGCTTGCTGCTGCTGAACGCCGCCCAAGCGCAGACTGCTCAACAAACCGCACATCAAACGCCACATCAAACGGCAGCTCCAGCGCAAGCGGCGCCGCTGGCCAGCTTGCTGATTCAAGCCAGTGCTGAAAACCGCAGCCTCAGCTTCGACGGCGTGGTGGAAGCCGTGCGGCAGACCGTGGTGGCTGCGCAGGTGGCGGGCGCGGTGCAGCAGCTTGACGTCAAGGCCGGCGACGCGGTCAAGGCCGGCCAGATCTTGCTGCGCATCGACGCACGCGCCGCCGACCAAGCCGCCAGCGCCAGCGAAGCGCAAGCCCAAGCGGCCCGTGCCGCGCTGCATTTGGCCGAGCGCGAGTTGGCGCGCCAGCAGCAGTTGTTCAAGCAGCAATACATCAGCCAAGCGGCGCTGGATCAGGCCGACAGCCAGTTCAAGGCGACCCAGGCGCAGGTCAACGCGACCCTGGCTCAGCTGGGCGTGTCGCGCACGCAGACCAGCTTCCATGTGGTGCGCAGCCCGTATGACGGGGTGGTGGCGGAAGTGCCTGTGGCCCTGGGCGACATGGCCATGCCCGGCCGTCCACTGCTCACGGTGTACGCTCCCGACGCTTTGCGGGTGACGATCAATCTGCCGCAGTCGGTGGTGGCACGCTTGAGCCCCTCAAGCCCGCTGACGCTTGAAATCCCCGGCGCGCCCAGCGAGCGGATCAAGCCGACGACTGTGCAACTGCTGCCCGTCGTCGATGCCAACACCCACACGGTGCAGATGCGGCTGGGCTTGCCGGCCAAGCTGGCGGGCTTAAGCCCCGGCATGTTTGCCCGGGTCTGGCTGAGCGGGCAAAGCACCGAAAGCACCGAACGCTCACCAAGCAGTCCGAATGCCCAAACCAGCCGGTCCAGCGCCACGCTGCTGGTGCCGCGCTCGGCGTTGGTCAAGCGCGCCGAGCTGAATGCCATCTACGTGCTCGACGCAAACGGCCGGCCGCTGCTGCGCCAGGTCCGCCTGGGTGCCGTGCAGGGCGAGCAGGTCGAAGTCTTGTCCGGCTTGAGCAGCGGCGAACGCATCGCCACCGACCCGGCCGCAGCCGCCCGCATTCGCTAAATCAGCCGCAGTCAGCCTCGCAAAAAATGATGAAAACATCGCAGATGGGCATTTCAGGCCGCATTGCCGGCTTCTTCCAGAGCGCGCAGATCACGCCGCTGCTGGCCTTGGTGGCCATGCTGCTGGGTATCTTTGCCGTGCTGGTGACGCCGCGCGAAGAGGAGCCGCAGATCAATGTGACGATGGCCAATGTGCTGATCGCCTTCCCCGGTGCCAGCGTGGGCGACGTCGAGCAGATGGTGGCCACACCGGCCGAGCAGGTGCTGTCGCAGATTGCCGGTATCGAGCATGTGATGTCGCTGTCACGCCCTGGCATGGCGATTTTGACGGTGCAGTTCAAGGTCGGCGTGCCGCGCACCGAAGCCTTGGTGCGGCTCTACGACACCGTCAATTCCAACGCCGACTGGCTGCCGCAGGGCCTGGGCGTGCTGCCAGCGTTGATCAAGCCCAAGGGCATTGACGACGTGCCCATCGTCAGCCTGACGCTGTTCAGCAAGAACGCCGCCACCGGCGCCTTTGATCTGGAGCGCGTCGCCCACAGCATCGAGGCCGAGCTCAAGCGGGTGCCCGGCACGCGTGAAGTCAGCAGCATCGGCGGCCCCGGCCGTGGCGTGTTGATCGCGGTGGACCCGGCTCGCTTGGCCAGCGTCGGCCTGACGCTGGCCGACCTGCGCCAAGCGCTGCAATCGGCCAATGCCGGCCTGCCGCTGGGCGACCTGATCAGCGGCAACCGCAGCATCGCGCTCGAAGCCGGGCCGTTTCTCGCCTCGGCCGATGAGGTGGCCGACTTGGTGGTGGGCGTGCGCGCCGGCAAACCGGTCTTTCTGCGCGATGTGGCGCGGGTCAATGACGGCCCGCTGACCGCTGCGCGCTATGTCTGGCATGGCGAAGGCGGGCAGGAATATCCGGCGGTCACGCTGGCCATCACCAAGAAGGCGGGCGAAAACGCCATCGACGTGGCGGATGCTGTGATGACCCGGGTGCAAGGCTTGCGCAACACGGTGATTCCCGCCGATGTGGAGGTCAGCGAAACGCGCAACTATGGAGCCTCGGCCAACGACAAGGCGAAAAAGCTGATCCAAAAGCTGCTGTTTGCCACCGCCTCCGTGGTGGCGCTGGTCTTCATCGCACTCGGGCGGCGCGAGGCGGCCATCGTCGGCACGGCGGTGATCCTGACCTTGACCGTGACCCTGTTCGCCAGTTGGGCATGGGGCTTCACCTTGAACCGGGTGTCCCTGTTTGCCTTGATTTTCTCGATCGGCATCCTGGTCGACGACGCCATCGTGGTGGTGGAAAACATCCACCGCCACCAGCAATTGTTTCCTGGCCGCTCGCTGACGGAGATCATCCCCGGCGCGGTCGATGAGGTGGGTGGGCCGACGATTCTGGCCACGCTGACCGTCATCGCCGCGCTGCTGCCGATGGCCTTTGTGTCGGGTCTGATGGGGCCGTACATGAGCCCGATCCCAATCAATGCCAGCATGGGCATGGTGCTGTCGCTGGCGATTGCTTTTGTCGTCACGCCGTGGCTGGCCAGGCTGTGGATGAGGGAGTTGCCAGTCGGCACACACAGCGACCCCGAGGCGCTGCACGGCCTGAGCGCCAAGCTGGCGCCGCTGTTCGAGCGCGTCTTCACGCCGCTGCTCGACGCCAAGAAAGGCGCGCGCAACCGTCGCTGGCTGGGCGTGGGTGTGGCGGCGCTGATCGGCATCTCGCTGCTGCTGCCGGCCACCGGCCTGGTGCTGCTGAAGATGCTGCCCTTCGACAACAAGTCGGAGTTCCAGGTCATCGTCGACATGCCGGCCGGCACGCCGCTGGAACAGACCGCCGCCGTGCTGCGGGAGATCGGGGCCTACCTGGCCACGGTGCCGGAAGTGACGCATTACCAAGCCTATGCCGGCACCGCCGCGCCGATCAATTTCAACGGCCTGGTGCGGCAATATTATTTGCGTGCTGGCGCTGAACAGGGCGACATCCAGGTCAACTTGGTGGACAAGCATCAGCGCAGCGAACAGAGCCACGCGATCACCACCCGTCTGCGCCCGCCGATGCAAAAGATCGCCGCACGTT
>CANFYD010000067.1 GCA_947450745.1 Burkholderiales bacterium | reverse complement strand
TGCGGCCGCCATCGCCCTGGGTGGTCGCATCGGCGCTGATGCTGGCGTTACGGCCAAAAAACACCGCCTCGGCGTTCGGCAGGCTGGCATCCAACCCCTGCTGCCCTCCGCCGATCCGCACCTGGCCACCGCCGGCCGCGCCGGACGCGTCGATGTGGGCGGCGTCCATCACCCCGACTTGGCGGCCCAGCAGCGTGATCTGGCCGCCCCGGCCTTCGCTACCCAAGGCGCTGACCTCACCGTGAACCAGGGTCGCTCCGTGGCCGCTGTCCAGCGTGATCTGGCCGCCGCTCGGCCCGTCCGCGCGGGTGCTGCTGTCGGCCGATAAGTTCAAGGCCTGGCTGGCGCGCAGCAGAATTTCACCCTGCGCGCCGCTGCTGAGCGTGTCGGCTCGCACGATGCCTTGCTGGTTCACCACGGCAGCGTGAATGTCGATGCGCCCACCGGCCGCCGCCAACGTGCCCAGGTTCAGCGCTTCGCCGGCGGAGGCGGTCACGCGCACGCTCAAACGTGGCGCGCCGGTGTCCAGCAACTCGATGCTGTGCCCGGCCGCCAACACCAGGTGGCCGCCGGGTGCGTCGATCAAACCCTCGTTGCGCACAGTGCCGCCCAGCAGCCAAACACTGCCGCCCAGGCTGCTGCGCAATTCCCCCTGATTGAGCACCGAGCCGCCGGGGTTGCTGCCGGTGAACAGGTGGCGGCCGGCCAGCCAATCGCTGTCATTCAAATTGAGCGTGGACGTGACGAGGCTGGCCACATCGACGCGCGCACCGGCACCAAACAGCACGCCGTTGGGGTTCAACAGCCAGACCCCGCCGTTGCTGCTGAGCCGCCCCAGAATGCTCGAAGGGTCATTACCGGTGACACGGTTGAGCACTTGGCTGGCCGCGTTTTGCTGCTCGAAGCGCACGCTGTTCTGGGCCCCGATTGAAAAACTGTTCCAGTTGAGGACGGCGTTCGGCGAGTTGTTGACCGTCATCGCCTTGCCCAGCGTGCTGACCGAGGCCTGGCCCTGCACGATATTCAGGCCGCTCGGCAGTGTCTGCGCCCAGCCCGCCGCCGGACACAGCGTCAGCAAGGAACCGGCGGCCAGGGCGGCGGCCAATTGACGCAATTGCCTTGTTTGGCGCGCGCGCCGGGCCATCGGCCTCGCGGTGGTGGCAGTTGTCGAGGGGGTCTTGTTGGCATGTTTCATCGCGTTTGCCTTCCGGTGTTCTGTCATGTCGGGCCGAACGTGGCGGGGCAAGAACCCTGCGCTGGCGCTGAGCCGGTTCAAAGAAAACTGTAATTCGCCATGAAATGAAGCGTCAGATCATTCACAGCGGTTCGTTGCCCGGCTCGCAGGGCCTGCGCTACGTCGAGGCGAACTTGCAGCGGCCCGGCACTCAGGCGCGCGCCCAGCCCGAAAGACGCCAGACTGCAGCGGGTTTGCGCCTCGCGACAGGGCAAGCCGGCTTGGTTGCTGACCCGACCCGCATCGGTAAAGGCAAGCAAGCGCAGATCGAACGCAGGCGCAGCGCCCGCAGCTTCTGTGGCACCCAGCGAGCGCGCGCCAAAAATACCGCTCAGCCGCTTGGCCACATCAGGCCCGTGCAACTCCAGCGCCGCAAAAAACCCGCTGTCGCCGACGATCTCGCGCTCCTCATAGCCGCGCACCGAGTTGGCTCCGCCCAGGCCCAACTGCTCGCCCGACACCAGCGCGTCCGGACTGTATTGGCCGTTGAGCCGGCCCTGCAGTTGCCAGCCACCCGGCAGCGCCAAGCCGCCGAACCCATTCATGCGCAAGCTCAAGTAGCGCCTAGGCGCGCCGGCCCGCACCGCCTCGAACTGCGCGGCGCTGCCATAACGCCCGCCCAGGGCCAGGTTGTGGACGGCTGAAAAGTTCAGTCCCAACGGGTTCTCGCCGCCGCGCTGTGCCTGATATTCCAGCGACAAGGGATGCACGGCCACGCTCTCGCCGGCCGTGCCGCAAGCACCGGCGGGCAAGCCGCTGATGCGGCAATCGTTGATGTAGACCCGCTGGTCCAGGCCCAGCACGAGGCGTTGATCCACCTCGCCCTGGCGCGGCAAATGCTGCGTCAGCCGAGCGGCGGCAATCTCGCCCCGGCCATTGAACTGCAAGGGCCCGGCCGCTGTGCTGGAACTGCCACCGTCCACATTGGAGCGCGCCAGAAAACCGTCCAAGGTCAGGCCCTGGGCATAAAACGGCACCCGGTAGCTGGCACTGGCCACCGCCACAGCACGCGGTTTTTCGGGCGCAAATTGGAATTGCAGGGACAGCACATGGTCCAGATCCCACAAATCGGACTGCACCATGGACAAATTGGCGCGCAGGCGGCCCGTGCCCGCGTTACCGGTGTTGTCCAGACCCACGCTCCAGCGCCGCGCCGGGCTTTCAGACACCGACACCTGCACATCCACCTCGCCCGGGCGCTGCCCCGCCTCCAACGAAACCGCCACTTGCTTGGCCGGGTTCTCGTTGGCCAGTTGGATTTGCGCGTCGATCAGCACCACTTGCGGCGTCAAGCCGGGAGCCAGCAAGGGCAGGCTGCGGCGGATATTGGCGCTGCTGAAGGCCTGATTGCCGGAGATGTTGACGCGGGTGATGCGGCCTTCCAGCACAGTGATGCTGGCCACACCGGCCGGCCCGCTTTGCTCCGGCAAATAAGCGATCACGCCACCATAGCCGGCCTGACGGTACAAGTCTTGCACCGCCAGCGCCGCTTGCTTGAGCTCGTCCAGCGAACGCTCGCCCAAGTAGGGCTGCAGCGCGGCATCCAGTTTGGACTGCGGCAGCAGGCTGTTGCCGCTGACCTTGAATTCAGTCACCGCCACCCGCAGCGGCGGGCTTTGCGCCCAAGTGAGCGAACCGCCCAAGCACGTCATGGCCAACAGGCTGCGCCCCACCCAATGGATCAATTTCAAGTTCATGGCAACTCGCTGGACAGCTTGGTTTGAAAACTCTGCGACGAGGTTAGCTGAAAGTTAAGCCAAATACCGGTTTTTTGGTCGCCACGGCTCATTCGCAGTGGGTGGCGCGCCGGTTGAATGCTCGCCAAATTCCAAACCGACAAGCCCCAGTAGACTGCCGCCATGCAGGCTATTCCACTCATCCCCCCCACATTCACTGCGCCAGATCGCTTCGACAGCGACCTCAGCGCCATGCGTTTCGCCTTGACCCTGGCCGAGCAGGCCATCGGCTTGAGCGAGCCCAACCCCCGCGTCGGCTGCATCATTCTGGACTCCAGCGGCCAAATGCTCGGCTGCGGCCACACCCAGGCCGCCGGTCAGGCCCATGCCGAAGTGATGGCGCTGCGTGATGCACAGGCCAAGGGCCACTCGGTGCTCGGAGCCACCGCCTACGTCACGCTGGAGCCCTGCGCCCACCATGGCCGCACACCGCCCTGCTGCGACGCCTTGATCGCCGCCGGCCTGAAGCGGGCGCTGATGGCGGTGCTTGACCCCAACCCGCTGGTGGCGGGCCAGGGGCAAGCACGCTTGCAAGCGGCCGGTATCGCCACCGAATGCGGTCTGCTGGCAGACGAAGCGCAGGCGCTGAACATCGGTTTTTTCTCGCGCATGCAGCGCGGCCGGCCGTTCGTGCGACTGAAGATCGCCGCCTCGCTGGACGGCCGCACCGCCCTGCTCAACGGTGCCAGCCAGTGGATTACCGCCGCTGCCGCCCGCGCCGACGGCCATGCCTGGCGCAAGCGCGCCGGGGCCGTGCTGACCGGCATTGGCACGGTGCGGGACGACGATCCGCGCCTCGATGTGCGGCTGGTCGACACCACCACCCAGCCGCTGCGCGTGGTGATCGACTCCCGCTTGGAAACGCCTGCAGATGCGCGGCTGCTGGCGCCGCCCGGCCAAGTCTTGATCTACTGCGCGGTGCCTCCCGACAGCCGGCCAGAAGCGGCCGCCGCACTGCGCGCTGCCGGTGCCGAGCTGGTTTGCCTGGCTGGGCCGCAAGCCAAGGTCGATTTGCTGGCGGTGCTGGCCGATCTGGGCCGACGCGGCATCAACGAGCTGCACATCGAGGCCGGCCACAAGCTCAACGGCTCGCTGCTGCGCGAGGGTTTGGTGGACGAGTTGCTGGTCTATCTGGCACCCAAACTGCTGGGCCAGGGCCGCGAGATGGCCGCCTTCGGGCCGCTGGAGTCGCTGGCCGATGCGCTGCAGTGGCGCTGGCTGGATTGCGCCGTCGTCGGGGAAGACTTGCGCTTGCGCGCTCATGTCAGATAGCAGCGCAAGACCTCGAGCTCCAGAGGGCCGCAGCCAAGTCCTCATACAATCGGGTTTATGCCCATATCACCCGTTTCAGAGCTCGTTGCAGAGCTGGCCGCTGGCCGCATGGTTATCCTGGTCGACGAAGAAGACCGTGAAAACGAGGGTGACCTCGTTTTGGCGGCCGACCATGTGACGCCGGAAGCGATCAATTTCATGGCCCGCTTTGGCCGTGGCTTGATTTGTCTGACCCTCACCAGCGAGCGCTGTGCCAAGCTGCAATTGCCGCCGATGGCGACCCGCAACGGCACCAAACACGGCACCGCCTTCACCGTTTCCATCGAAGCGGCGACCGGCGTCACCACCGGTATTTCCGCTGCCGACCGGGCCCGCACGGTGCAAGCCGCCGTGGCCCGCCACGCGGTTGCGCACGACCTGGTGCAACCGGGCCACATCTTCCCGCTGCAAGCGCAAGACGGCGGCGTGCTGATGCGCGCCGGCCACACCGAAGCCGGTTGCGACTTTGCCCGCATGGCCGGGCTGGAACCGGCCGCCGTGATTTGCGAAATCATGAAGGACGACGGCACGATGGCGCGGTTGCCGGACCTGATCATCTTTGCCAAAGAACACGGCCTGAAGATCGGCACGATTGCCGACCTGATCGAACACCGCAGCCGCAATGAATCGCTGGTCACACGGGTCAGCCAGCGCAAGCTGCAAACCGCGCAGGGCGAATTCGATTGCACCGTGTTCAGCGACCGCACCGGTGGCGTGCACCTGGCGCTGACGCATGGCGAATGGTCGCCGCAAGACGAAGTGTTGGTGCGCGTGCATGAGCCGCTGTCGGTGCTCGATCTGCTGGACAGCGGCAGCCGTGGCCATTCCTGGCCGCTGCCGGCCGCGTTGGCCGAGCTGAAGCGCTCGCCCCACGGCATTGCGGTCTTGCTCAATTGCGGTGATGACGCCGCCGGCCTGTTGACCCGTGTGCAAACCGAGCCCAAGCAGCCCAGCTCACCCCAGCGGGTGATGGACTTGAGAACCTACGGCGTCGGTGCGCAAATCCTGCGGGACTTGGGTGTGCAGCGCATGCGTTTGCTGGGCAGCCCACGCCGCATGCCCAGCATGACCGGCTACGGACTTGAAGTCGTCGGTTTCATGGCCGCCACCGACTCGCCCGAGTTGCTGACCACAAAGAACTGAGGACTCCCATGCAAGGTTCTGACAAAGGGCAAGTCCCCTCGCTTGACGGCCGTGATCTGCGTATCGGCATCGTGCAAGCTCGTTTCAACTATGAAATCACCCAGCGCTTGGCCGAGGCCTGCATGGCCGAATTGCTGCTGCTGGGCGTCAGCCAAGCGCACATCCGCCACGTCAGCGTGCCCGGCGCACTGGAAGTCGCTATCGCTTTGAATGCGATGGCGGACAGCGAAGATTTCGACGCCTTGGTGGCCCTGGGCTGCATCATCCGCGGTGAAACCTATCACTTCGAGTTGGTCGCCAACGAAAGCGGTGCCGCCGTCACCCGCGTGGCGCTGGACAACAAAATTGTCATCGCCAATGCCATTCTGACGGTGGAAACCGAAGCGCAAGCCGATGCCCGCGCCGAAGAAAAAGGTCGCGATGCGGCCCGTGTAGCGGTCGAGATGGCCAATCTGTTGAAAGAGTTGCAGTGAATACGAATAACACCACCAAGCCCTGGACGTCCGCTGCCACCCGCGCTGCCGCAGCCGCCGCCAACCCGGCCGCCGCAACTTCAGCAGACACCGAGGCCAAGGCGCTCGCCCCAGCGGTGTCCAAGAAGCCGCAGCCCAAATCGGCTCGCCGGCGTTCGCGTGAAGTGGCGCTGCAAGGCTTGTATCAGTGGCTGGTCACCGGCGACGACGTGGCCACCATCGACGCCCACATGCGCGAGCAAGATGAATTCGACAAGGCCGACCGCGCCCATTTCGACCTGCTGCTGAATGGCTGCATCCTGGAAGCGGCCGACCTCGACGCGGTGCTGGCCCGCCATGTCGACCGCAAGACCACCGAGCTGTCGCCGATCGAGCATGGCGTGCTGATGATCGGAGCTTACGAGCTCAAGCATTGCCTCGACATCCCCTACCGGGTGGCGATCAACGAGGCGGTCGAATTGGCCAAATCGTTTGGCGGCACCGACGGCCACAAATATGTGAACGGCGTGCTCGACCGCTCGGCTGGCGATCTGCGTCCGGTCGAAGTGGCGGCACGCTTGGCCGCCCGCAGTGCAGCCTCGGCAGCCCCGGCCGTCGACAAAAAGCCAAGCTCCGCCGCGTCTTGATGAAGCTGGCCGGTCGGCTTGAGCAGATTGAGCCCTTTTATGTGATGGAGTGCGCCAAGGCCGCAGCGGAAATCGCCCGCGGCCCGAGTTGCGACCCGGCGCAAGGCGGACGGCGGATGATTTATCTGAACATCGGCGAGCCCGATTTCAGCGCCCCGCCGGCCGTTCAACAAGCGGCCACCGACTGCATCGAGGCCGGTCGCACCCAATACACACCGGCCACCGGCCTGCCCGAATTGCGCCAAGCCTTGTCCGCTTGGTACGGCCAGCGCTTCGGTCTGGACATCGCGCCCGAGCGCATCGTCATCACCGCTGGCGCGTCCGCTGCGCTGCACCTGATCTGCCTGGCCTTGTTCGAGCGCGGTGACCGGGTCTTGATGCCCGACCCCTGCTACCCCTGCAACCGCCATTTCGTCGCTGCGGCCGACGCGCAACCGGTGCTGCTGCAAGCCGGGCCGGAACAGCGCTTTCAGCCCAGCGCTGCCCAGGTCTGCGAGGCCTGGGACGCACAGACTCGCGGCGTCTTGCTGGCCTCGCCCAGCAACCCGACCGGCACCTCGATTGCGCCGGCCGAGATGCGTGCCATCGTCGAAGCGGTGCGCGAGCGCGGCGGCGTCACCATCGTGGACGAGATTTATCTGGGCCTGAGCTACGACGCGAACTTCGAGCGCAGCGCTTTGGACTTTGGCGACGACGTCATCTCGGTGAACAGCTTTTCCAAGTATTTCGGCATGACCGGTTGGCGGCTGGGCTGGCTGGTGCTGCCGCCAGCTCTTGTCGCGCCGCTCGAAAAACTGACCCAAAACCTGTTCATTTGCCCATCGACCGTGGCGCAATATGCGGCGCTGGCTTGCTTCGAGCCGGCCTCCCTGACCGAGTACGAGCGCCGCCGCCAGGCCTTCCGGGAACGGCGCGACTTCATCGTGCCGGCGTTGCTGGCGCTCGGGCTGAAGGTGCCGGTGGTGCCAGACGGCGCGTTCTACGTCTGGATCGATTGCTCGGACTTCACCGACAACAGCTGGGATTTCGCTTTTGAGCTGATGCACAGCGCGCAACTGGCGCTGACGCCGGGCCGGGATTTCGGCCGCCACGCCTCGCACCGCTGGCTGCGCTTGTCGTTTGCCAGCAGCCTGGAAGACCTGCAAGAAGCGGTGGCTCGTTTAGCTGTGGTCTTGCGCAGATGACGGCAGCCCGCTTCGAGCACGCGCTGCGGGTTTATTGGGAAGACACCGATGCCGGCGGCGTGGTGTTCTATGCCAATTACCTGAAGTATTTCGAGCGCGCGCGGACCGAATGGCTGCGCGGTCTTGGTTTTTCGCAAGAAGCGATGCGCTTGCAAGACGGTTTGCAAGACGGCGTGATGTTCGTCGTCAGCAGCACCAGCGTGCGCTACCTGAGCCCGGCGCGGCTCGATGATTTATTGCAGATCAGCGTGGAGCCGCGCGAGCTGGGCCGCGCCAGCATGCTGCTGTTCCAGCAAGCCTGGCGCGGTGAGCGCTTGCTGGCGGAAGGCGAGATCCGCATTGGCTGTGTCGCCAGTGGCGCGCTGGCTGATTTCAAACCGACCCGTATTCCGGCCGCCCTCATCAAAGCCATCAAGCCTTTTTAATCCATGAATCAAGACATCTCAATCGTTTCGCTGATTCTGCAAGCCAGCTTCACCGTGCAACTGGTGATTGCCTCCCTGCTGATCGTCTCGCTGGCCAGTTGGAGCGTGATTTTCGGCAAGCTGATCTCGCTGTCGCGCATCAAGAAGAGCAATGACGCCTTCGAGCAGGAGTTCTGGTCCGGCAAGAACCTGAACGAGCTGTTCAACGCGGTGTCGACCAAGGGCGACGGCGCGCCGCTGGAGCGAATTTTTGCCTCCGGCATGCGTGAATTTCTGAAGCTGCGCGAGCGCCGCGTGACCGAATCCAGTGCGCTGCTCGACGGTGCGCGGCGCGCGATGCGCGCCAGTTTTCAGCGTGAACTCGATGCGATGGAAAGCAATTTGTCCTTCCTGGCCTCGGTCGGTTCGGTCTCGCCGTATGTCGGCTTGTTTGGCACCATCTGGGGCATCATGCACGCCTTCGTCGGACTGTCCAACCTGACGCAAGTGACGCTGGCCACCGTCGCACCGGGCATTGCCGAGGCGCTGGTCGCCACCGCCATCGGCCTGTTTGCGGCGATCCCCGCCGTGCTGGCCTTCAACCGCTTTGCCCGCCAGATCGACCGCAGCGCGATCACGCTGGAGTCCTTCATCGAGGAGTTCTCCAACATCTTGCAGCGCAACGCAACCCAGCCGATCCAGGCCCCCACGCCGAATTTGCGCTGAATCCGCGCCGCTCCGCTCAACCTAGCCTGCCATGTCCTCCATCAGCAACCGCGGTTCGCGCCGCCGCCGCACGATCAACGAGATCAATATGGTGCCCTTCATCGACGTGATGCTGGTGCTGTTGATCATCTTCATGGTCAGCGCGCCGATGATCACCACCGGCCTGGTGGATCTGCCCAGCGTGGGCAAGAGCAGCGTCCAGCCCGAACATGTGATTCACGTCATCGTCGGTGCCGACGAAAAGCTCAAGATGAAGCTGGACAAGGAAGAACCGCAGCCCTTGCCACTGAACCGACTGGCCGAGCGGGTGCGCAGCGCGCAGGCCGGCGTGCTGACCACGCCGGTGGTCATTTCCGCTGACCGCAGCGTCAAGTACGAGGCGGTGGTGCGGGTCATGGATGTGCTGCAGACGGCCGGTATTGCCCGCGTCGGCCTGGCCGTGCGCAATGGCGCGCCCGCCAACTGATGAGTGGGCACTGAATTGTCCTGGCTCCACACCGATCCACTGCGCCCGCCCGAGGCACCGGGCATCGGGCGCGGCATTGCGTTCGCCCTCGCCGCCCATGCCCTGCTGGTGGTGGCGCTGAGTGCCGGTGTGCATTGGCGTACCAGCAAGCCGCCCGCCTACGAGGCCGAGTTGTGGTCGGCCGTGCCGCAAGCCGCCGCGCCGCGCGAGGTGATACCGCCGGCACCCGAACCAGAGCCCGAACCAGAGCCGGTGCTCAAGACGCCCGCCAAACCCGCGCCGCCGCCGCCGCCAGCCGAAGAGCTGCAGGCCGAGCGCGATGCGGAAATTGCCATCGCCAAAGCGCGCGACAAGAAGAAAGAGCTGGAATTGAAGCGCTTGGCTGATGAAGCGGAGCGCAAGAAGGCGCTCGCCAAGGAGCAAGCGCTGAAGGACAAACTCGAACGCGAGAAGCTGGAAAAACGCGCGGCCGACGACAAACGCGAAGCCCAGGACAAGCTCGACAAACAGAACAAGGTCAAGGAAGACAAGCTGAAGGCCGAGAAGCTGAAAGCCGATGAGCTGAGAAAGGACAAGCTGGAAAAAGCCAAGCAGGAGAAGGCTGCCGACGACAAGCGAGAAGCCCGGCTGGAAGGCCAGCGGCAAGAGAATTTGCGCCGCATCCAGGGCATGGCCGGCGCCAGCGGCGGGCCCAACGCCACCGGCACCGCCCTGCAAAGCTCAGGCCCCACGGCGGGCTACGGCGGCCGCATCAAGGCTGTCATTCGGCCCAACATCATTTACAACGACAGCCCGGTGGGCAATCCGGTGGCCGAGGTGGAAGTACGGGCCGCACCGAGCGGAAAAATCATCTCGAGCAAGCTGCTGAAGTCCAGCGGCGACGCCGAATGGGACAAAGCCGTGCTGCGCGCCATCGACAAGACCGAAACCCTGCCCCGCGATGTGGACGGCCGCGTCCCCGCCGTGCTGGTCATCAGCTTCCAGCCCCGCGATTGACTCGGGTAAGACTGATTCAAAACCGCAATCACAGCAAAGAAAATCATCATGAACACAGCCACGAACGACCTCAATTCCGCTGACACCACAGCAGCCACGACCGCTGCCGCCATGCCCGACCGCCTGTCGGTAGACCCGGCCAGCCCGCACCACATCGCCGCCGTGTTCGAGCACGACATCGGTATCCGCCTGAATGGCCAGGAGCGCTCCGACGTCGAGGAATATTGCATCAGCGAAGGCTGGGTCAAGGTCCGCGCCGGCAAGACCAAGGACCGCAAGGGCAATCTGCTGATGATGAAGTTGAAGGGCAAAGTGGAAGCGTTTTACCGCGTTTCCACCGCTGCCCAAGGCTAAAGCGCAGCTGTTGCGCTGACCAAGCCCCAGCGGCCCTGCATCCAGGCTTCGGCAAAGGTTTGTAGGTCCGCGCCGCCGTCCAAGGCCCGCACCAGACAAGCCCCGGCCGCCCCGGCCGCCGCGCAATCTTTGACTTGCTCAGGCCGCAGGATGCCGCCGATGGCGATCACCGGCCGGCCGGCCATGCGTGCCCACCAAGCCAAGTTGGCCAAGCCCTGCGGCTGCCACGGCATCAGCTTGGTGGTGGTCGGCCAGACCGGGCCGCAAGCGATGTAGCGCGGTGCCAGGCCGCGCGCCCGGGCCAGCTCCCACAGGCTGTGACTGGATAGGCCCAATTCGACACCGGCGCTCAGCAATTGCTGGCGTTCGGCCGCGCTCAAGCCCTGCCAATCTTCTTGACCCAAATGAATGGCGCAGGGGCCACCGGCAGCGGCCACCAGCGCCAGCCGCCAGTGATCATTAATCCATAAGGTGCAGTTACGGCCCTGAACGGCTTGTCGGCTTTGCCGAATAGCGGCCAGCAACTCGGCGTCACCGATGCCGGGGCCGCGCTTGATCCGCAATTGCAGGTGGCGCAGCCCGGCAGCGGCCAGCGTGGCGAGGCGCTCCGCTTGGTCAGTGAT
>CANFYD010000066.1 GCA_947450745.1 Burkholderiales bacterium | reverse complement strand
TGGTCAAGTCGCGGCGACGCTCTTCGTTCAACGCCGGCATCGGCACGCGAATCAAATCCCCTTGCGAGGACGGATTCAGGCCCAGATCGGACTCCCGAATGGCCCGCTCGATCTTGGCACCCATGCCCTTTTCCCAGGGCTGGACGGTGATGGTGCGGGAGTCCAACAAGGACACATTGGCCACCTGCGAGATCGGCAGCATGGCTCCGTAATAGTCCACGCTGACCTGATCGAGGATGCCCGGATGGGCGCGACCGGTGCGAATTTTGTGCAATTCGCTTTTGAACGATTCGATCGACTTCGCCATCTTCGACTCGGCGTTGTTCTTGATGTCTGCAATGCTCATGGTGCTTGATTCCTTCTACCTTGCGGGACTGGCTGTGGCCCAACTGCCGCGCAACTTTGTTCTTGACTGACTGACTAATTGACGAACCCGGGCGCTTAAACGTGTACCAACGTGCCTTCGTCTTCGCCCATCACCACGCGCTTCAAAGCGCCGGCTTTCAAAATACTGAAGACGCGGATGGGCAGCTTTTGATCGCGGCACAGCGCGAACGCGGTGGCATCCAGCACTTGCAGGTTCTTGGAGATCGCTTCGTCGAAGGTGATGCGGGTGTAGCGCGTGGCCGTCGGGTCTTTCTTGGGGTCGGCCGAATAGACCCCGTCAACCTTGGTCGCCTTCAAAACGATTTCAGCGCCGATTTCGGCGCCTCGCAAGGCGGCTGCGGTGTCGGTGGTGAAGAACGGGTTGCCGGTGCCGGCAGCGAACACCACCACCTTGCCCTCTTCAAGATACTGCAGCGCCTTCGGCCGCACATAGGGCTCGACGACTTGTTCGATGCCGATGGCTGACATCACGCGGGCGACGATGCCTTCCTGGCGCATCGTGTCGGCCAAGGCGAGTGCATTCATCACCGTGGCCAACATGCCCATGTAGTCGGCCGTGGCGCGGTCCATGCCGACAGAACCACCGGCCACGCCGCGGAAGATATTGCCCCCGCCGATCACGACCGCGACTTCAACGCCCAACAGCGTCACTTCCTGGATCTCACGCACCATGCGCACGATGGTGGCGCGGTTGATACCGTACGCGTCGTCGCCCATCAGGGCTTCACCGGAAAGTTTGAGCAGGATGCGTTTATGCGCGGGCATGGAGGAACCTTTCTGTACTGCGGAATACGGGACTGTTGTGCTGCGCCGGGCAACATCGAACGCCCACCCGACGGCGGGCACAAGTGTAAAGGGCGCCAGTGGCGCCCTTTGTCTTGCGGTGGAGCTTATTGCCCCTTGGCAGCAGCTACTTGCGCAGCCACCTCGGCAGCAAAGTCGTCCACCTTCTTTTCAATGCCTTCACCGACCACGTAGAGCGTGAAGCTCTTCACCGTGGTGTTGGCCGCCTTGAGCATTTGCTCGACGGTCAACTTGTCGTTCTTTACAAAACTCTGGTTCAACAAGGACACTTCCTTGAGGAACTTCTGCACCGAGCCTTCAACCATCTTGGAGACGATCTCGGCCGGCTTGCCAGATTCGGCCGCCTTTTGCTCGGCGATCGAGCGCTCTTTGGCGACCAACTCGGCCGGCACTTCAGCGGACGACAGCGCCGCAGGCTTCATGGCCGCAACGTGCATGGCGACGTCCTTGGCGGCGGTTTCTTCGCCGTCAAACTCGACCATCACGCCGATGCGTGTGCCGTGCAGATAGGTCGCCACCTTGGCACCCGAGCTGTAGAGCTTGAAGCGACGCAGCGACATGTTCTCGCCGATCTTGCCGATCAGGCCGCGACGCACGTCTTCCACCGTCGGGCCAAAACCCTCTTGTGCCAGCGGCAGGGCCGACAGCGCAGCCACATCGGCCGGCGCATGTTCGGCAGCCAACACGGCGCAAGCATTCACGAAGGCCAGGAAGGCGTCGTTCTTGGTCACGAAGTCGGTTTCGCAATTGACTTCCAACAGCGCGCCGGTCGTGCCAACCACAGCGGCCGAAACCACACCCTCAGCCGTCACGCGGGACGAGGCCTTGCCGGCCTTGTTGCCCAGCTTGACGCGCAGAATTTCTTCGCCGCGAACCAAGTCGCCTTCGGCCTCGACCAGGGCCTTCTTGCATTCCATCATCGGTGCGTCGGTGCGAGCGCGCAGCTCAGCCACCATGCTGGCGGTAATTGCAACCATCTTGAATCTCCGGTTTGACCGAGACTGCGCGTGCCGTCGCACTGCAGCGCTCCATCAGTAAAGCCAATATTTTTTGAAAAAAAGGGGCTGAATCAGCCCCTCTTGTTTGAGCGCAGAAAAATCAAGCGCCTTCGCTGACTTCCACGAACTCGTCGCCTGCAGGAGCCACGGCTTGCACCACTTCGTTGCCGATGTTGGCGCGGCCTTCGATGATGGCGTCAGCCACGGCGCGGGCGTACAGCGCCACAGCCTTGGCAGAGTCATCGTTGCCCGGGATCACGTAGTCGATACCGATCGGCGAGTGGTTGGTGTCAACCACGCCGATGATGGGAATGCCCAGCTTCTTGGCTTCGGCGATGGCGATCTTGTGGAAACCAACGTCGATCACGAAGATCGCGTCCGGCAGCACAGCCATGTCCTGAATGCCGCCGATGTTCTTTTCCAGCTTGAGCAAATCACGCTGAAACATCAGCGCTTCTTTCTTGATCGCGGGCTGAGTGCCGGCTTCAACTTGCGCTTGCATGTCCTTGAGGATCTTCAGCGAACCCTTGACCGTCTTGAAGTTGGTCATCATGCCGCCCAACCAACGCTGGTCGACGTAAGGCACGCCGGCACGCTGAGCTTCCATGGCGATCACGTCACGTGCTTGGCGCTTGGTGCCAATCATCATGATGGTGCCGCGCTTGGACGACAAATTGCGAATGAACTTCATCGCCTCTTCAAACGCCGGCAGCGTCTTTTCGAGGTTGATGATGTGGATCTTGTTGCGGTGGCCGTAGATATACGGAGCCATCTTGGGGTGCCAAAAACGAGTCTGGTGACCAAAGTGGACACCGGCTTCCAGCATTTCGCGCATCGTAACGGACATATTTAACTCCAAAGGTTATGTCTAAAATCCGGCCAGAATCACCCTGCTTGGTACAGCTCGCACAAAATTCGGCTGTCAAACAGTGGCGACACCTCTTGGTGGCCAGTTTGCGATTGACTCCACTGACGGTGCGCGAAGAAGGCGAAACATGAACTGCCTAGAAGTGATCTCACCCCCAGCGTTTTCGCAACCCACCTTCTACGCATCCCTGTACTTTACGCACAGGCCCGCTCAGCACAGCCTGTAGAGTATATACGACCCGCTGCGGCCCGACCCTTTCGGTGCAGGCCGAGAACGGCAAACCCATCGCTGGATAGAAGTCGGCAAGGCTCGGTGACTCTGGCCTCAGGCCTCAGGCATGAAATACTCGCGAGCCGCAGCGCGCACCTGACGCAAGCGCCGCACAGGCCTTGCCGTTCGGCCCTGATCCAGCCTTGCCACTGATCGGGGCAGCCCAGCACGGCGGCAATTTAAAGACAAAAGATCGACGATATCAACCTGCCAGCACCGAATTCGCTGGCAGACCCGCAGGCACAGCCCGGCTTCGCAGCCGCCAGCCGCTGAGCTTGGCACAGAGAACTTATGCACATCCATTCCTCCACTCATCAGCGTCAGCGCACACCGCACCTTCACAGCGCGGCACTGGCCGGCACGGCCGACGACGGCACAGCGCAAGCCCTAACGCAGGCGGGTCGATGAGCTTGCGCATCGCCGTCATCGGTGCCGGTATCGCCGGCGTGACGTCGGCCTACGAGCTCAGCGCCGAAGGCCATCAGGTCACTGTGTTTGAACGTCGCGGCAGCGTCGCCGCCGAAGGCAGCTTTGCCAATGCCGGGCTGGTCGTGCCCGGCCTCGTGCTGGCATGGACTCCGCCGCGCGCACCCCGGCTCACCGATGGTCAAGCGCTGGCCTGGCAATGGCAGCGCTGGCGCGCCGGGCGCAACAAGAACGCGGGCCCGGCACACCAGAATCTGCTGCAACTGGCGCTGCACAGCAGCGCTCGCCTGCAGCAACTGCGCCGCCGGGTGCAATTGGATTACGAACACACGGAAGGCCAACTGGTGCTGTTGCGCGGTCCGGCCGAGCTGGCCGCCATTCAGCCCGGCCTGGCCCTGCTGCAAGCTGCCGGGGTGATTCACCATCAGCTCGACGCAGACCAATGCCGAACGGTCGAGCCCGGCCTCAACCCGGACGCCGAGTTGTACGGCGGCATCCGACTGGCGCAGGCGGAGATCGGCAACTGTCGCCAGTTTGCCCACTTGCTCAGGCTGGAGGCGCAGCGCCTGGGCACGCAATTCCGCTTTCACACCACGGTGCGCAGCGTTCAACCCGGCCGGCCGGTACGGCTGACGCATGAATACACGCCGCCGGTAGAACGCTCCGAGGCCGCGTCGCGCCTGACCGATGCCGGCGACACCGAACCCGCACCGCTCGGCATCCAGCAAGAGGCCTTCGACGCGGTGATTGTTTGCGCCGCGCTCGACTCGGTCGACCTGCTGGCACCGCTGGGGCTCAAACTGCCGCTGACCGCCGTTCATGGGCATGCGATCACCGCGCCGCTGCGCCAACTGGAGGCCTACCCCGACCTCGGCCCGCGAGCCGGCGTGTTCGATCACCAACAGCAGATCGCCATCAGCCGCATCGGTCAACGGGTGCGCGTGGCCGGCGTCGCCGAGGTGGGCGGACGCACCGATCAATTCAAACCGGCAAGCCTGAATGCCTTGCATCAAGTCCTGCATCAGTGGTTTCCGGGCTCAATCCAAAATGGCCAAGCACAGCACTGGAAAGCGGTGCTGGCGCAATTGCCGGACGGACTGCCGGTGCTCGGTGCCAGCGGCCTACCCGGCCTGTGGCTGAACTTGGCCCAGGGTGGCAGCCACAGCCAAGCCGCCATCAACTGGACGCTGGCATGCGGTGCCGCCCATGTGCTGGCGGCCCAAGTGACTGGCCGCCCAAGCGCGGTGGATGTCAGCGGCCTGGACATCAGCCGACTCGCTTGAAGGAGCAGCGATGCAAAAAATTCTGCCCAATCGCGTCGCCAGACCGCTGTTCAACGTGGCCAGCAGCCGCGCCATCGAAGCCGAAGCGCTGGCCGGTTTGCCGACGTCGACACTGATGGAGCGTGCCGGCCTGAGCGTGGCCCGACTGGCGCTGGCCCTACAGCCTGCGCGCCAAGGCGTCATCTGGATCGTCTGCGGCCCCGGCAACAATGGCGGCGATGGTTTGGTGGCAGCGCGGCAGCTGCACAGCTGCGGCCAAGCGGTGCAGGTCAGCTTGATCGATGCCGACCGGCCCGCGCCGCCGGATGCGCAGGCCGCTTTGCAAGCCGCGCAACAGGCGGGAGTACCCATCGCTCGCGAGCTGGAAGCACCGCCACAAGTGGCTCTGACCATCGACGCCCTGCTGGGCCTGGGCCTGAGCCGGCCGCCCGGTGCCCGCATGGCGGCCGCCATCGACCATATGAACGCACTGAGCGCACCGCGTCTGGCGGTCGATTTACCGAGCGGACTGCTGGCCGACAGCGGAACCTTGGCAGGCAAGCAAGCGATCAATGCGCAGCACACGCTAGCGCTGCTGACGCTGAAACCCGGGCTCTTCACCGCGCAGGGCCGCGCTCATTGCGGCGAGCTCTGGTTTGATGACCTGGGTGTAGCCCCAAAACTCGCGCCCGATGCCCTGCTGATCGGTGCCGACTGCATGGCCGATTGGCGGCAAGCCCGCAACGCCACCCATCACAAAGGCAGCCACGGCGATGTGTTGGTGCTCGGCGGAGCCAGCGGCATGCTCGGTGCGGCTCGCTTGGCGGGCCGCGCCGCCTTGGCCGCAGGTGCCGGCCGTGTCTACCTTCATTTGCTCGACCCGCAGGTCAGCGAGATCGACCCGCAGCGCGCCGAGCTGATGCAGTGGTCGGCCGAGCGCTGGACCGCAGACTCGACCTGGCAGGAAATGACCGTGGTCTGCGGCTGCGGTGGCGGCAGCGGCGTCGCATCACAGCTACTGCGGCTGCTCAGCCAAGCCCGACGCCTGGTACTGGATGCGGACGGCTTGAACGCGGTGGCTGCCGACACGCACTTGCGCTTGCTGCTGAGCCAGCGTGCCGCTCAGGGGCACGCCACGATCTTGACACCGCACCCGCTCGAAGCCGCCCGTCTACTGGGCTGCAGCAGTACTGCGGTGCAAGCTGATCGTTTGACGGCGGCCCGAGTGCTGGCCGAACAATTTGCCTGCACGGTCATTTTGAAGGGCTCGGGCAGCCTGATTGCCACACCCGGCCGAACTCTATCCATCAACGCCAGCGGCAATGCCGCCCTGGCCAGCGCGGGCACAGGGGATGTGCTGGCTGGCTGGCTGGGTGGCCTGTGGGCACAACGGCCGCAGGCTGACCCGTACACGCTGGCCAGCGCAGCCTGCTGCTGGCATGGCCAAGCGGGAGACACCCAAGCCGCCGGCCCGCTGCGTGCTGCCGACTTGGTGGAGCGCATGCACGCGCTCCACACGCCGGTTTGACAGAGCCGACGAGCAGCCCGAATCAGCGCCGCTTGCGCGTGCGCGGCTCTGCCGCCTGACTGGCTTTGCCTGCGCCTTTACCAGCACCCTTGCCGGCCGCCTTACCCGCCGGCTTGCCTGCTGGCTTGGCAGAACGAGCCGCTTGACGGGCCGCCTGCACCGGGTGCGCAGCCGCCGTAACGCGTGGCTGTTTGCCGCTGCTGCGCGCCGTCTTGCCACGACTCTTGACCTCTCGGTCGGTGCGCAAGACCTGGTCGAGCTCATCGGTCGCCGTGAGAGTGCTGTTGTTGCCATGGCCATTGCCCTGGCCGTTACCGCTTTGGCTCACTCGCTCCGCAGTGGCTGCTGCTGAGCGCTGACCACGGCCGGCCGGCTTGGCCTCCTCATGCTCGTTGACAAGACGGAAATCAATCTTGCGGCCATCCAGATCAACGCGGCTGACCTGCACCTGAACATGAGCACCGGTGGCATAGCGCACGCCGCTGCGCTCACCGCGCAGCTCTTGGCGCAACTCGTCAAAGCGGTAGTACTCGCCACCCAGCTCGGTGATGTGGATCAGCCCTTCGACATAGAGCGAATCCAGGATCACGAACAGACCAAAACTGGTCACTGCGCTGACGGTGCCGGCAAACTCCTCGCCCAGGTGCTCGCGCATGTAACGGCACTTGAGCCAGGCCTCCACGTCCCGCGAGGCCTCGTCCGCGCGCCGCTCATTGGCGCTGCAATGCGCACCCACCACATCCCAGCGCTCGATCTCGGTAGAGGCCTTGGCCGGGTCCATCGGTGCTGCGCGGCCCGGGCGCTTGGCCGGCATCGGCACATCCATCTTGCCGGCATCCAGGTGATAGCGCTTGCCAGCCAAGATCGCCTTGATGACCCGGTGAACCAGCAGATCTGGGTAACGCCGGATCGGGCTGGTGAAATGGGTGTAAGCCAGATAGGACAAGCCAAAGTGACCGGCATTGGCCGAGGTGTAAATCGCTTGCTGCATCGAGCGCAGCAACATCGAATGGATCTGCGTCGAGTCCGGCCTGTCTTTGGTGGCCGCTGCCACCGCCTGATATTCAGCCGGCGTCGGCGTGTCGCTGATCGACAACCCCAAGCCCAGCGCGCGCAAATAGGCCTGCAGCGCCACCCGCTTTTCCGCCGTCGGACCCTCGTGCACACGGAACAAGGAGCCGTGCTTGGATTCGGCGATGAAGTCGGCGGCGCACACATTGGATGCCAACATCGCCTCTTCGATCAAGCGATGCGCCTCGTTGCGAGTGCGGGGAATGATTTTTTCGATGCGGCCGTTGTCATCGCAAACAATTTGCGTCTCGACGGTATCGAAGTCGATCGCACCGCGCCGGCCGCGCTCGGCCAACAACGCGCGATAAACCTCGTGCAGATGCAACAGATGCGGCACCAGATCCTTACGCTTGGCAGCTTCCGGGCCGTGGGTATTGGCCAGCACGGCCGCCACCTCGGTGTAAGTGAAGCGGGCATGCGAGCGGATCACGGCCGGATAGAACTGATAGGCCTGCACCTCGCCGGTCTGCGTGACCAACATGTCGCAGACCATCGATAAGCGGTCTTCGTACGGGATCAGCGAGCACAAACCGTTGGAGATCTTCTCCGGCAGCATTGGAATGACGCGGCGCGGGAAGTACACCGAGGTGGCGCGCTCGTAGGCATCGGCATCCAGCGGCTCGCCCGGCGTCACGTAATGGCTGACGTCCGCAATCGCCACCAGCAAACGCCAACCATTGAAGGCCGTTTTGCCGCGACCTTGCTTATGGGGCTCGCAATACACCGCGTCGTCAAAGTCACGCGCGTCTTCGCCGTCAATCGTCACCAGGGCCACATCGCGCAAATCGACGCGATGCTTCAGGTCAGCGGCACGCAGCTTCTCCGGCAGCTTGGCCGCTTGCGCCAACGTCAGCGGGCTGAAGCGATGCGGCACCTCGTATTTGCGCACCGCAATTTCGATCTCCATGCCGGGGTCGTCGATCTCGCCCAGCACCTCGACCACGCGACCGACCGGCTGCGAATAGAGCGACGGCGGCTCACTCAACTCCACCGCCACCACTTGCCCCGCCACCGCGTTGGCCGTGGCGTGCTTGGGGATCAGGATGTCTTGACCCATGCGCTTGTCTTCCGGGGCCACCAGCCAGATGCCGGATTCCAGCAGCAAGCGGCCGATGATGGGCTTCTTCTTGCGCTCAAGAATGTCCAGCACCTTGCCTTCCGGGCGGCCTCGCTTGTCGTAGCGAGTGATGCGCACGCGCAATCGGTCGCCATGCATGACCGCATGCATTTCTTGATGAGACAAATAGATGTCTTGCGCGCCGACATCGGGCAGCAAGAAGCCATGTCCGTCGCGGTGGCCTTGCAGCGTGCCTTCGACCTCGGTCAACAGGCCGGCACCTTCTTGCGGTGCCACATTTGCGTTCTTGATATTTTTGATGATAGAATCCTTTTTTTCCTGAAATGCCCAGGTGGCGGAATTGGTAGACGCACTAGTTTCAGGTACTAGCGGGTAACTCCGTGGGGGTTCGAGTCCCTTCCTGGGCACCAAACAAGAATGGCCAGCATGCAGATGCTGGCCATTTGCGTTTTAGCTCGCGATCCAGCGACAGAGCTGATGAGTGCACCAATGTGCGCGCCGAAAAATGCGCCGAAAAATGCGCCTGAGCTTGTGACTGCGCCACGAATGAAGTAGCCGCAGGCAGGCTGCGGCGCTGGGCGAGACTGGTGGGCAAAAGCTCGCGAATTGCCGTGCGACTCAATGATCGAGCCGAGTTGCCTGTGCATCGCCTTCACACGATCCACGCTCGAGCGACACTCGCCAATCTCCGCCCCCTCCAACAATAATTTCAATTCGCTCGCCTTGCTTCCATTTGGTTTCGCAAGACTAACCGATCTGACTTAAACCACAAATTTCTTGGCCAGCGCGTCAGGCCGCATATCGTCGTACTCTTCAAACGGCTGATGAATCCAAGGGCTGCTTTCCAGCATTTCAACGTAGTAGTCGGGCGTGTAAGCCGAGACCCCCTTGGTCCACAGGACCGCCGAGCGCAGCTCACGAATCGCAGGCATGCCGCGCAGACGCTCGACGACCGCTTTCAGCGTGACACCTGAATCCGCCAAATCGTCCACCAGCAAAACACGCCCAGCCAACTCGCCCTGCGGCATGGTGATGTATTTCGCGATGTCGAGCCGCCCCTGGATCGTGCCGGCCTCGGCGCGGTAGGAGCTGGTCGACATGATGCCCAGCGGCTTGTCGAAGACTCGCGACAACACATCGCCAGGCCGCATACCACCACGGGCCAAGCACAGGATCTGATCAAACTCCCATCCTGAGGCGTGAATCTTGAGCGCCAGGCGCTCAGTCAGCATGTGGTACTCGTCCCAAGATACGTAGAGATGCTTGCCGTCGTCGGTCAACATGATGGGGAACTCCTGCCAGATGTCTTGTTGTTGAGGATGAATTTCTGGAACAACCAGGAACTCAGACTTTATAAGGGTGGCGCAGAAGAATGGTGTGCTCGCGACCCGGGCCGGTGGAAACCATGTCGATCGGCACTCCAATCACCTCCTTGATACGGTCCAGGTAGCGGCGCGCGTTCAGCGGCAGAGCGTCCCACTGCGTCGCGCCGTAAGACGTTTCGGTCCATCCGGGGAAGGTCTCGAAAATTGGCACGCAGGCGGCAATGTCATCGCCGTCCAGCGGCAAGATGTCGATTGTCCGACCGTGCAACTGATAACCCACGCACATCTTGATCTCGGCCAAGCCGTCCAGCACATCCAGCTTGGTGATGCACAAGCCGGTGATGCCGTTGATGATGGTGGAGCGCTTCAAGGCGGCCGCATCCAACCAACCGCAACGACGCGCACGACCGGTCACCGTGCCACGCTCTTGGCCCACCGTGGCCAAGTGGTAACCGACGGTACCCGGCTCCTCCCAGTTCAGCTCGGTCGGGAACGGGCCGGAACCCACCCGCGTCGTGTAAGCCTTGGTGATGCCCAGCATGTAGTGCAACATTTGCGGGCCCACACCGGCACCGGCGGCGGCATTGCCTGCCACACAGTTGCTGGACGTGACGTAAGGATAGGTGCCGTGGTCAATGTCCAGCAGCGTGCCTTGCGCACCTTCAAACAAGACATTCGCGCCGCCCTGGTGGGCTTTGTGAATCATGTAGCCGACGTCCGCCATCATCGGTTTGATGATCTCGGCCATCTTCATCGCCTGATCGAAAATGGGCTGAAATTCCAGCGCGCTGGACTGCAAATAGCCGGTCAGCGAGAGGTTGTGCAGCTCCAGCAATTCGCGCAGCTTCTTGGCGAAGCGCTCCGGGTGCTTCAGGTCTTGCACGCGCAAGGCGCGCCGCGCGACTTTGTCTTCGTAGGCGGGGCCAATGCCCTTGCCGGTGGTGCCGATCTTGCCGGCACCGCTGGTCTCACGCAGAGCCTCGCGGGCTTTGTCCACCTCGACGTGAAACGGCAAGATCAACGGGCAAGACTCACTGATGAAAAGGCGCGAGCGCACCTCGACTCCGACTTTTTCCAGGCGCTCGATTTCACTCAGCAAGTGAGTCGGGTCGACCACCACACCGTTGCCGATGTAGCAAGCCACACCTTCGCGCATGATGCCCGAGGGGATCAATTGCAAGGCTGTCTTCACTCCATTGATGACCAGCGTGTGGCCGGCATTGTGACCGCCTTGGAAGCGCACCACAGCTTGCGCGTGATCGGTCATCCAATC
>CANFYD010000065.1 GCA_947450745.1 Burkholderiales bacterium | reverse complement strand
TCCAACGCCAGCCAAGTGACGATGGCTGCATCCTGCGCTGCCAGCTCAAGCGTTTTGCCGTCCGATACCTCGATATGCGGGGACTGGCGAAGGCACAGCTTAACCACCGTTGTGTCGCCGCAATTCATGCGGTATCCGGTTGCTGGAGCCTCGCGTTGGGAGTCGCTGCACGTTCATTTCAGCGCCGATTTGACTCGACTGTCGCGCAGCGGCGCGATGGCTAAAGCTTCGCTGCCGGCGTCTCACTCACACCGGCCTGAGCAGCAGTCGCTCGATCATTAGCCGGCGATCCTCGCGCTGGCTGTCGGTGCCTTGCCCGGAGAGGAAGGATTCGGCCAGCTCGTAGGCGTACAGGACGAAGGCGCGGGAGCGTGCTTCGCTGATGTCGAAGCCAAGAGCTGAAAAGCATTGGGCGATGTAGGACAGGCGTTCGGCGTCCACCACATCGACGGCTTTTCGAGCCAGTTCATCGCGGCGCGCCCAGGCGCGGATGGCGAGTTCGATCGATGAGGCCCGGGTGGCTGCGCGGCCACGAAACGGCAGGCTCAGCAATTCGCTGATCAAGTCCCGGGCTGTCGCGCCCTCGCGCTCGAAGCGGGTGATCACCTGTTCGGTGGCGGCATCGCGCCAGCTCTGCAGCATGCGGGTGAGCAGCGCTTCGCGGTCACTGAAGTGCCAGTAAAAGCTGCCACGCGTTACGCCCAGCGTCTTGGCCAGGCTATCCACATTGACGGCATCCACGCTGCGCTGCACCAACAAGTCGGTGGCCGCTTCGATCCAGTCCTTGGGCGTCAATTGGGTGCGGGTCGATCTGCGCGGCTTGGCAACCTTGGGTGCGGACAAAAGAGGGGCTTGGGGGTCGATGGCGGTGCTCATATATGCAGGAATCTTACCTTACGCCCCTGCACCCAAGAGGGCCCCCAGCCACTGGTCTCGCCCGCAATTCCGTACATTTGTGTATGCAGTTTTTTGATGTTGATCAAACGCTAAGTATCTAATTTTAAAAGCTTGCACCTGTTTGATTTTTCTCATACCATACACATACACATCTGTATGGAGACAAAAATGAACCAGTTCGGCATTGGCAAGACTCTGGTCGCGGCGGAGCACCAGACCAACTATTTCGACGAGGGTGCTGGCAAGCCGGTTTTCCTATTGCATGGCTCCGGTCCTGGGGTATCGGCGGGCACCAATTGGGCCAAGGTCATGCCTGATCTGGCTCGGCAATTCCGCGTCATTGCGCCGGATATTGCCGGCTTCGGCTTCACTGAATTCAAGTCCGACAGCAAGTACGACATCAAGCTCTGGACCAAACACTTGTTGGGCATCATGGATGCGCTGAACATCGAGAAGGCCTCGTTCGTCGGCAACTCCTTCGGCGGCGCGTTGTCGGTGGCGTTGGCCTTGTTCAAGCCGGAGCGCGTTGATCGCCTGGTGCTGATGGGCACGCCGGCTGGCGAGTTCTTGCAGACGCCCGGTCTGCGCGCGGCCTGGGAATACGAGCCCTCGCTGGAGAACATGGAACGCACGATGCGGCTGTTCCCTTTTGACCAGTCCATCATCACCGACGACATGGTGCGTTCCCGCTACGAGGCCAGCGCCCGTCCCGGTGCGCAGGACGCGTTGCGCCGCTTGTTGCCCAAGCCGAACGCCGAAGGTCCGACGCTGGTGAAGGGCTTCCCTGAAGCCTCGGTCGCGCAGATCCAAGCCAAGACGCTGGTGCTGCATGGCCGCGAGGACAGGGTCGTGCCGGTCGAATGCGGGCAGTTGCTGGCGCGGGCCATCCCGAAGGCCGACCTGCACATCTTCGGTCAATGCGGCCACTGGGTGCAGACCGAGCGTCGCGCCGAGTTCCTGAGTCTGGTCACGCAGTTCTGCGCCTGAGCAAGCCATGAGCCGCAATGTCCTCGAACGGGTGCTGCATCAACTGACGGTCGACCGCAGCGCCAAACAGCGCTTCAAGGAAGACCCTGAGCCCTATCTGGCGCGCTTCGCCCTCAGCGCCGAGGAGCGCGCCATGCTGACCGGCTTCGACGTGCTGGCGCTGCAGAAGCACGGTGTGAACCCGATGCTGACCATGGGCTTCTGGCAGGAGCTGTCGCCTACCCGCGATATGCGCCAGTACATGAAGGCCTTGCGGCCACTCGCCGACGGCGAGGCCGTGCATGTGGCCTCACTGAAGCAGTAGCTGTAGCCGACGCCGCGCGTCCAGCGGCTCCATTTGAATCGGATTGCCCGCAGCGCTGTCGCGTGGTGGGGAGTTCTGCACGCTCGAAAGTAGACGATGGGAAAAATTGTTGGCGGATTTCTGGTTCCGCATGACCCGGTGATGTTCCTGGCCCCCAAGGCTCCGGCGCTCGATATCCAGCAGCGGATGTGGGGCGCCTTTGAGGAGTGTTCGCGCCGCCTGGCAGCGTTGCGGCCGACCAGCGTGGTCATCGTCGGTGCCGATCACTACATGTTGTTCGGCACCTCCTGCCTGCCCAGCTTTCTGATCGGGACGGGCGATGTGGACGGGCCGCTGGACCAGTTGCCCGGCCTCAAGCGCGGCGTGATCCCCAACAACGAAGCGTTGGCGCGTTTCATCGCCGAGCACGGCCAAGACAACGGTTTGGACTGGGCCGTGGCCCGCGCACTGACCGTCGACCACGCGGTGGCCGTGCCGGACCAGCAGATCGTGCAGCCGTTGCGCAATGCGGGTCAGACGGTCAGCACCATTCCGGTCTACCTCGCGGCGGGGGTTGATCCCTACATCAAGATGCGCCGCGCGATCCAAGTGGGCCAGGGCATACGCCGGGCCGTCGAGGCCTTTGCCGCCGATGAGCGTGTCGTCGTGATCGGCAGCGGCGGCATCAGCCACTGGGTCGGCACCGCCGATATGGGCCGTGTCAACGAGACTTTTGACCGCCAGATCCTCGACTACGCCGTGCGTGGTGACCTGGACGCGCTGAGTGCGCTGAGCGACGACTACATCCTCGCGGAAGGCGGCAATGGCGGCATGGAAATCCGCAACTGGGCCTGCGCCATCGGCGCGGTGGGGCCCGCAAGCGGCGAAGTCATCGACTACGCAGCCGTCCCCGAATGGGTGACGGGGCTGGGCTTTGTCGAGCTGAAGCTGAACTGATCCCAAAGGCTGAATCATGAACGGAAAAGTTTTTTTGCTGCATCGCGCCGACTTGGCCGAGGGCCAAGTGCGCCGCGTTGATGCGCCCAATGGCTGCCCGCTGGCGGTCTACAACATCGACGGCCGCTTCTATGCGACCCACGACGTCTGTACCCACGCCACGGCTTCGCTGTCCGAAGGCGAGATCATCGACGGCGACATGATCGCCTGCCCGGTGCATGACGGGCAATTCCACATCCCGTCCGGGCAAGCCATCGCCTTCCCCTGCACCGTCGATTTGCGCACTTACCGCGTGCTTGAGGAGGGGGACGACATCTACGCCGACCTCGACCAAGAGTCGGAAGCAGCGCAGTCCGCGATCTGAACCGACCGAATCTAGGAATAACCATGTCTGACAACTGCACCGGCGACTGTTCGCCCCGCCTGCGCCGCGATGAAGCCAGTGAACCGCTGCCCTTTCTCGACTCGCTGATGGACTTCGAGCGCGGCCGTCTGTCGCGCCGCGTCTACTGGGACAGCCTGATCTATCAGCATGAGCTGGAGAAGATCTTTGCGCGCAGCTGGCTGTTCCTGGGGCATGACTCGCAGTTGCCGAAATCCGGTGACTACCTGACCACCTCGATGGCCGAGGACAACGTCATCGTCGTCCGCCAAAAGGATGGCAGCGTCAAGGCCTTCCTCAACACCTGCCCGCACCGTGGCAACCGCATCACGTTCAGCGATATGGGCAACACGCGCAGCTTCATCTGCAATTACCACGGCTGGAGCTTTGGTATCGACGGTGCTTTGCGCGGCATGGCCGGGCAGGAGCTGTTCGAGGCCAGCGGCATGGACAAGAAAGAGCATGGCCTGCACCCGGTGGCACAGGTCGCCTCGTACAAGGGCTTGATCTTCGGCAATATGGACCCGGGCGCGCCATCGCTGGAGTCCTATTTGGGTGACTTCCGCTACTACCTCGACGTGATGCTGGACATGGACGGGCAGGGCACCGAGTTCATCGGCGGCCCGGTCAAATCCATCATCAACTGCAACTGGAAGGTGCCGACCGAGAATTTCATCGGCGACATCTACCACGCGCTATGGACCCATGATTCGGCCGCTCGCGCCATCCTGGGCGGCCCGGTGTCGCCGGTTTACGAAGATACCGACTCCTATCACGTCAACCACAACGGTCACGGCTGGGAGTTCAACCTGGACACCGTCGGCAATGCCGCGACCTTGGGCGACAAGGAAATCCGCAAATACCTCTACAGCATCCAGCCCTTGGTCGCCCAGCGGTTGGGCGAGTTGCGCTCCAAGATGATCGGCTCGATCTCGTCGGCCACCGTGTTTCCGAATTTGTCCTTCCTGCCCGGCCAGAACACCTTCCGCGTCTGGCAACCGCGCGGCCCCGGCAAGATCGAGCTGCACACTTGGACCATCGTCAACAAAAGCGCGCCGGAGGACATCAAGGAGCGCTGGCGCAAGGGCGCGATGCTGACGTTCTCTCCGTCCGGCATCTTCGAGATGGACGACGGCGAGAACTTCGAGTTCTCCACCCGCAGCAACGGCGGCTTCGTGACGCGCCAGCAAGACCTCTACATGGGCTTGGGCGAAGGCACGGCACTGCCGCAGAGCGATATGCCGGGCAATGTGTTCCGCAACCAGGTCAATGAGGCCAACCACCGCGCGTTCTACCAGCGCTGGTTGGACCTGATGAAGGCGCGCAACTGGGCCGAGGTGCCCGTGCGCGACACCAATCGCCTGGATGAAGCTGCTTTTAAGCACGCCGATGCAGCCAACGTCGCCAAGGATGCCGCATGAGCAAGCTGCCTGCTGCCTACGAGAACATCGAGGTGGACGAGCAACTCGCCCGCCGCATCGAAAAACTGCTGTACCGCGAGGCCCGCTTGCTCGACACCGAAGCCTGGGACAGCTGGCTGGCGCTGATGTGCGAGGACATCCACTACTGGATGCCGGCGGTGGAAAACCGTCGCCGTGCCGACAAGCTCGGTGCCTGGGAGCGCGGCCGCGGGGCCTACTTCGACGACAACCACCGCGATCTGACGGTGCGCGTGGCCCGCTTCAAGCAGCCGTCGGCCTGGGCCGAAGACCCGCCCACCCGGCATGTGCATGTGGTCACCAATATCGAGGTCTTCCAGACCGAGACAGCGGGCGAGTACCGCGTGTATTCCAACTTCGTCAACTACCGCAGCCGTGGCGAGTCGGACAACGACTTGTTGCTGGGCCGGCGCGAGGACATCTGGCGTCTGGTGGGGGCCGAGTTCCTGCTGGCAAGCCGCATCGTCTACATCACGCAGTCGCTGCTGATGTCCAAGAACCTCAACACTTTTTTCTGAGCGTCGCGGCATGAACACAAACACGGGCACGAACACGGACACGAACACAGCAAGGGGTTGGTTGACCGACGATGTGGCGCTGGTGACCGGCGGCGGCTCCGGCATCGGGCGGGCGGTGGTGAAGCGCTTTCTGGCCGAAGGTGCGCGCGGCGTCGGCGTGCTGGTGCGCAGCGCCGAGCATGTGGCCTCCTTGCAGCAGGAGTTTGGCGATCGGGTCGTCGTCGTCTGCGGCGATGTGCGCTCACCTCAGGACAATGCGGCGGCCGTGGACGCCACGGTCGAGCGCTTCGGCAAGCTCGACACCCTGGTCGGCAATGCCGGCGTGTGGGACTTCTTTGCCCGGCTCGAAAAACTGAGCTTGGAGCAGCTGAGTGAAAGTTTCGACGAAATATTCGCCATCAACGTCAAGGGTTATGTGCTGGCAGCCCGCGCGGCCGCGCCGCATCTGCGCGCCAGCCACGGCAGCATGATCTTTACGCTCTCCAACGCGGCCTTCTATCCGGGCGGTGGCGGTCCGTTGTATGTCGCGTCAAAGCATGCCGGCGTCGGCTTGGTCAAGCAGTTGGCCTATGAGTTGGCACCCGATGTGCGCGTCAACGCAGTGGCTCCGGGCGGCACCGCCACGCCGCTGCGCGGCCCCGCCAGCCTGGGCAAGCAGGAACAGCGTTTGTCCGAGCTGCCGGGCTTCGAGGCCTCGGTGGCCAACAGCATGCCGCTGCGCTTCATGGCGCAGCCGGAGGACCACACCGGCCATTACGTGCTGCTGGCCTCGCGCGCCAATTCTCGCGCCACCACCGCCAGCATCGTCCACAGCGACGGCGGCTGGGAAATCCGCGGCTTTGCCCGCAACACTTGATGCACGCCATGCCTCAACTTTCGACACCCCGCCAGCTCAGCGCGCCGCAGAGCGAATTTCTGCGCCTGCTGGACCAATGCCGGCTGCCGCTGATGGCCGCGCCGATGTTTCTGGTGTCCGGCCCGGAACTGGTGGTGGCTTGCGCCCGCGCCGGCATCATCGGCAGCTACCCCGCCGCCAATGCCCGCAGCATCGAGCAACTGGACGATTGGTTGCAGCGCACCGTTGACGGCATCGCCGCATCGGGCCAGGACCTGCCGTTTGCGCTGAACCTGATCGTGCACAGCAGCTACGACCGCTTCGAGCGTGAAATGGAGCTGGTGCGCAAGTACCGGCCGCGCATTGTGTCCACTGCGCTGGGCAGCCCCAGGCGCGTGCTGGCCGATGTCCATGCCTACGGCGGCATCGTGATGGCCGATGTGGTCAACCCGACGCTGGCACGCAAGGCCGCTGCGGCCGGAGCCGACGTGCTGATCCTGGTGGCCCAGGGCGCCGGTGGCCACACCGGGCAATACAACCCCTTCGCTTTCATGGCCGAGGTGAGGCAGTTCTGGAGCGGCCCCTTGGGCTTGGCCGGCGCCATCACCACGGGCCGCGATATCCGCGCTGCCCAGTTGCTCGGTGCCGACTTCGTGGTGGCCGGCACCCGTTTCATTGCGGCCACCGAAAGCCTGGCCGACCCGGCCTACCGCGAGATGCTGGTGGCCAGCCACCTGGAAGACCTGGTGCTGACCAAGGCGGTGTCCGGTGTGGAGGCCAACTGGTTGAAGCCGACGCTGGAGGCCGCCGGCTACACCGGCGACGCGTTGAAGCAGGAAAAGCGCATCGACTTCTCGGGCGACATCAGCGCCGGCAAGAAGGCCTGGAAGGACGTCTGGTCTGCGGGCCACGGTGTGGGCGGCATCGAGCGCATCCACAGCACGGCCGCCATCGTCGCTGACTTGCAGCTGTCGCTGCGCGAGGCGCTGCAGGACGAATTGCTGAGCACCCAGGCGCTTTTGCAGCGCCTGAACCATCCAAACGAAAGCCAAACATGAACCTGCCTGCCTCACACATCATCCGCGCCGCCGATGCGCTGCAGGCCGCCCGCGCGAGCCGTCAGCCTATCGCCCGCATCTCCGAGACCTTCGAGGTCAAGACGCTGGCCGATGCCTACGCCGTCGCCGCCTTGAACACCGAGCGTGCGCTGCAGGCCGGCCGCAAGCTGTCCGGCCGCAAGGTCGGGCTGACGTCCAAGGCGGTGCAACTGCAATTGGGTGTGGATCAGCCGGACTACGGCGTGCTGTTCACCGATATGGAATTCATCGACGGCGATGTCGTGCCGACCAGTCCTTTGATCCATCCCAAGGCCGAGGGCGAAGTGGCCTTCGTGATCGGGCACGAAATGAGTGACCCGGACCTCAGCTGGGGCCGCTTTCTGCTGGCCGTGGCCTATGCCTTGCCAGCCATCGAGATTGTCGACAGCGCCATTGCGGACTGGCGCATCACGCTGGTCGATACCGTCGCCGACAACGCCTCCTGCGGCCTTTATGTGCTGGGCACCGACCCGAAGACGCTGGGCCAATTGCAACTGGCCGAATGCGGCATGGACTTTCGCTTGAACGGCCAGACCGTCTCGGTCGGCAGCGGCGTCGCCTGCATGGGCCACCCGCTGCGGGCGGCTTTCTGGCTGGCCAAGACGATGGCGACGCTGGGTCAGCCGCTGCAGGCGGGCGATCTGGTCATGTCCGGCGCGCTGGGCCCGATGTTCACTTTCAAACCCGGCGATGAGCTGACTCTATCCATTGGTGGCCTGGGTCAAGTGCGCTGCCGGACGATCTGAGAGGGCGCGAACTTTTTACTGCGCTGCCGCCATGCGTCGTTGGCCGGATGCTCGTGATCCTCACGTACCCAAAGTACGTTCCGGTCCCTGCGCTCCTTCGCCCAAGCCTGACAGCCGCTCGCTACAAAAGTTCTCACCCTCTGAACCTTCATTCTCAAGGTCGGGCATCAGACCCGCACCCCCCAACTGCAACGAAAGAGGAGACAACTCGATGATGAAACGACGCAATCTGTTGGCCGTATGGATCTCGGCAGGCCTGTTCGCCACGGCGGCGCAAGCGCAAAGCAACGAAGTGGTGGTCGGGGTGTCGCTCAGCGTCACCGGCCCGGCCGCATCGCTGGGCATCCCTGAAAAGCAGAGCCTTGAGCTGCTGCCCAAGACACTGGGCGGACTGTCCGTGCGCTATGTGATCTTGGACGATGCGACCGATCCGTCGCAGGCCGCCAAGAACGCCCGCCGCCTGGTGGATGTGGACAAGGCCGACGTGCTGATCGGCTCATCGGCCGTGCCGAGTTCACTGGCCATCGCTGAAGTCGCGTCGCAGACCAAGACCGCACAGATCGCTTTGGCACCCTTCCAGGCCAAGGCTGAGCAACTGCCGTGGGTCTTTTCCTTGCCGCAGTCGGTCGCCGTGATGGGCGGTGCGCTGTTCGATCACATCAAGTCCAAGGGCGTCAAGACGCTGGGCTATATCGGCTTCAGCGACGCCTGGGGCGAAGCCTGGGTGAAGGAAGCCCAAGCCCGTCAAGAGAGCGCCGGCTACAAGCTGGTAGCGGTGGAACGTTATGCCCGCAGCGATACATCTGTCACCGCGCAAGCGCTCAAAGTGGCCGCCGCCAAACCCGATGCGGTGCTGATCGGTGCCAGCGGCAGCCCGGCCTCGCTGCCGATGCGAGCCCTGCGCGAGCGCGGTTTCAAGGGCCAGATCTATCAAACGCATGGCGTCGCCAATAACGACTTTCTGCGCGTGTCCGGTGAGGCCGATGAAGGCGTCATCCTGCCTTCAGGCCCGGTGCTGGTGGTCGAGCAACTGCCCGATAGCCATCCCAGCAAGTTGCAAGGGCTGGCTTACGTGAAGGCCTATGAGGCCAAGTACGGCCCAGGCTCGCGCAACAACTTTGGCGCCTACGCCCACGACGCTTATCTGTTGCTTGACCACGCTGTCGCCCAAGCCGCCAAGAAGGCCAAACCCGGCACAGTGGAATTCCGCCAAGCGCTGCGTGATGCCTTGGAAGCGACCAAGGATCTGGCCGTGACCCATGGCGTCATCAATATGACGGCGCAAGACCATTCGGGCTTCGACACGCGCTCACGCGTGCTGCTGAGCATCCAGAAAAACAGCTGGCAACTGCTGAAGTGAGCCGGCCATGAGCAGCAACGCTTCGAGCATCGCCTTCTTCGACGATCCGACCATGCTGGCACCGCCCAGCGTGGAAATGATTGACGGCCCCAACGGGTCTTTCATCCTGCGCTCGACGCTGGCGCTCGGCGCGTCTGCTCGCTGCATTGGCGAGTGGCTGGACCATTGGGCCCAAGCGACGCCGGACGTCGTTTTCCTCGCCGAGCGCGGGGCGGACGATCGCTGGCGCCGCCTGAGCTACTTTGAAGTGCGCCGCCAAGTGGGGCGTATCGCCCAGTCCTTGCTGGAGATGAATCTGCCCGCAGGCAAGCCGATCGTCGTGCTGTCCGACAATGCGGTCGACCATGCGCTGCTGCTGCTCGCCGGCATGCATATCGGGCGGCCGGTCAGCACCGTTTCCAGCGCCTACAGCCGCTTGGCAAAAGACGCCAGCAAGCTGACGGCCATGCTGGCCATGCTGGACCCGGGCCTGATCTACGCCTCGGACGCCAAGGTCTACGGCACGCCGGCCATGGCTGCCGCGCCCGGTGTGCCGAAAGTGTTTTCTGTCCATGCCGAGCAAGTCGAAGGCGCGCTCAGCTTTGCGCAATTGCTGGCGTCGGAAGAAGGCCCGGCGGTGGACGAATGCTTCCGCCGTATCCAGCCCGACGATCACGCCAAGTACCTGTTGACCTCGGGCTCCACCGGCTTGCCCAAGGTGGTGATCAACACGCATCGCATGCTGTGCGCCAACCAGACCGCGATCGCGCAGGTCTGGCCCTTTCTGCGCACAGAGCCGCCGATCATCGTGGACTGGCTGCCTTGGAGTCACACCTTCGGCACCAATCACAACTTCAATATGGTGCTGAGCAACGGCGGCTCGCTGTATATCGATGAAGGCCGTCCGCTGCCCGGATTGATCGAGAAATCGATGCGAAACCTGCGCGAGATCAAGCCGAATCTGTACTTCAATGTGCCGCGTGGTTTCGATGTCATGTTGCCGATCCTGGAAACCGATGCCGAGTTCGCGCGGGAATTCTTCTCGCACTTGAAAGCGATGTTCTACGCCGCCGCTGCGCTGTCGCAAGCGACCTGGGACCGTATCGAAGCGGTCGCCGAGCGGGTAGCACATCACAAGGTGTGGTTCACCTCGGCCTGGGGGTCGACCGAGACCGCGCCGCTGCTCACCAGCGTGCATTGGCGCTTGGAGCGTGCCGGCTGCATCGGCCTGCCCGTGCCCGGTGTCGAGATCAAGTTCGTGCCGACCGACGGCAAGCTGGAGATGCGGGTCAAAGGGGTGTCGATCTTCCCCGGCTACCTGAACGAGCCCGAGATGACGGCCAAGGCTTTCGATGAGGACGGCTATTACAAGATGGGCGACGCCGGCTTGCTGGTGCTGCCGGACTTTCCCCAAGCCGGCATTTTGTTCGACGGCCGGGTGGCCGAGGACTTCAAGCTGTCCAGCGGCACCTGGGTGTCGGTGGGGCCGATGCGCGTGCGTGCGCTGAGTCTGTTGTCGCCCTATGTGCAGGATGCCGTGGTGACCGGGCATGACCGGGGCGACGTCGGTCTGATGGTGTTCCTGACGCCGCAGGCCAAGGCCCTGGAGCCCGCCGACTTGGCCGAAAAGTTGAAGGCCGGCCTGCTGCTGTTGCGCCAGGAAGGCGGCGGGTCAGCGCAAGCGCCGGTACGGCTGCTGATTCTGGACGAAGCACCCAACGCCGACGCGGGCGAGATCACCGACAAGGGCTACATCAACCAGCGCGCCGTATTGACGCGCAGGCAGTCCCATGTCGAGCAGCTCTATGCAAGCCCACGGCCGGACCACCTGATCTGTATCAATTGACCAAGGAATGACATGAGTGCTCCTGCAGCAAGAAAACTCAAAGCCGCCATCGTCGGCAGCGGCAACATCGGCACG
>CANFYD010000064.1 GCA_947450745.1 Burkholderiales bacterium | reverse complement strand
TGGCGTTGATTTCGTCTTCCTTCAATTGTTTGGCGATGTGGGCCATGCAGTCGGGTGCGACCGCTCGGCGCTGGCCGCTGCGCCAGGCTCCCATCTGCCCGTTCACATAGTCGCGCGGCAGGCTCAGCAAGCCGGGGATGAAGGGCTGGACGCCGGTCAACTGCTGACCGTGGCATTGCACGCAGGCCGGCAGTTGGCGGGCGGCGTCGCCGTTGAAAATGAGCTGGCGGCCGCGCTCCAGCAACGGCGCTGGCAGCGTGGCGGCTTGCGGCGGCGGATAAGGCAGCTTCAGCCCGGCGAAGTAGCCGGCCAACTCGTTCAGGTAGGCATCGCTCAGCGGGTCGACCAGATCGCTCATCAAACCGTAGTGGCGTCGGCCATCGCGAAAATTCAGCAACTGCTTGTACAAATAGCCCTGCGGCTTGCCGGCCAAGCGCGGGTAATAGCCGTCAGCCGCAGCCCGGCCTTGCTGGCCATGGCAAAGGGTGCAGGCCTGCGCGCGCTGGGCGATGGTGTCTTCGAACGGGGCGGCTTGGGCTT
Organism: Burkholderiales bacterium; assembly: GCA_947450745.1. Lineage (GTDB taxonomy): Bacteria > Pseudomonadota > Gammaproteobacteria > Burkholderiales > Burkholderiaceae_C > Paucibacter_A. The sequence goes on along the minus strand of CANFYD010000064.1, from coordinate 10,916 downwards.
GGGCTTGGGCTTGGGCACCGGTGCCGACACCGGCCAGCAATATGGCCAGCAGGACGGATTGAATAATGCGTTGCAGAGGAATCGTCATGCGGCGCGTCATGCCGCGTGGCGTGCGCCAAAAATCGCCGAACCGACGCGCACAAGCGTCGCCCCTTCTGCAATCGCCGCTTCCAGGTCGGCGCTCATGCCGATGGACAGGGTGTCGAGCAGCAAGCCTTCGGCGATCAGGTCTTGCTGCAGCAGGGCCAGCGCGCGGTGCGGCACGCGTTGTGCGGCAAGGTCGGCGGCCGGCTCGGGCACCGCCATCAAGCCGCGCAGCCGCAGCCCCGGCAGCGCGGCGACGGCGTGGGCCAGGGCGGCCACTTCAGCCGGCAGCAGGCCGCTTTTGCTGGCCTCACCGCTGATGTTGACTTGCAAGCAAATGTTCAGCGGCGGCAGTTCGGGCGGGCGCTGCTCGGACAGGCGCTGGGCAATTTTCAAGCGGTCAACGCTGTGCACCCAATCAAACTGCTGCGCCACCGCGCGGGTCTTGTTGCTTTGCAGTGGGCCGATCAAATGCCATTCGATGGCGCTGCGCAACTCGGCCAGCTCAGCAATCTTGTCCAAGCCTTCTTGAACATAGTTTTCGCCAAAGCGTCGCTCACCGGCGGCAAAGGCCTGGCGCACCGCCTCAGCGGGGAAGGTTTTGCTGACCACCAGCAAGGTGACGCTTTGCACGGGCCGGTGTGCTGCGGTGCAGGCGGCGGCGATGCGCGCGTGCTGTCGTTCGATGTTCGCTGCGATCGTCGCCATAATGCTTTCATGGATATCACTCAATTGCTGGCATTCTCGGTCAAGAACAAAGCCTCGGACTTGCACCTGTCGGCCGGGCTGCCGCCGATGATCCGGGTTCACGGGGATGTGCGGCGCATCAATGTCGAGGCGCTGGATCACCGCCAAGTGCATGACATGGTGTACGACATCATGAACGACTCGCAGCGCAAGGTTTATGAGGAAACGCTGGAGATCGACTTCTCGTTCGAGATCCAGGGCTTGGCCCGTTTTCGCGTCAACGCCTTCAATCAGAACCGCGGAGCTGGGGCTGTGTTCCGCACCATTCCGTCCAAGATCTTGTCGCTGGAACAGCTGAACGCGCCGAAGATCTTTGCCGAACTGGCGCTGCGCCCGCGCGGCTTGGTGCTGGTGACCGGGCCAACCGGCTCGGGCAAATCGACCACGCTGGCGGCCATGGTCAACCACTTGAACGAGAACGAATATGGTCACATCCTGACCATCGAAGACCCGATCGAGTTCGTCCACGAGTCGAAGAAAAGCCTGATCAATCAGCGCGAAGTCGGCCCCCACACGCTGAGCTTTGCGAACGCGCTGCGCTCGGCCTTGCGGGAGGACCCGGACTGCGTGCTGGTCGGCGAAATGCGCGACCTGGAAACCATTCGGCTGGCGCTGACGGCCGCCGAAACCGGCCACTTGGTGTTCGGCACGTTGCACACCAGTTCGGCCGCCAAAACGGTGGACCGGATCGTCGATGTGTTCCCCGCCGCCGAAAAGGAAATGGTGCGGGCGATGGTGTCGGAGTCGCTGGTGGCGGTGATCTCGCAAGGGCTGTGCAAGCTGAAGGACGGCACCGGCCGGGTGGCGGCGCATGAAATCATGTTGGGCACCTCGGCCATTCGCAACCTGATCCGCGAGAACAAGGTGGCGCAGATGTATTCATCCATACAGACGGGCAACAGCCAGGGCATGCAGACGCTGGATCAAAACCTGACCGATCTGGTCCGCCGCAGCATCATCTCGCCCGGTGAAGCCCGCTCGAAAGCGAAGTTTCCGGATAACTTCCCCGGCTGATCTTCCTCACTTCGTCGGCACTGCCACGTTAATTTATTGAAACCCTGCGGGGTGGAGCGACAGCATGGAACGCGACCAGGCGACGAAATTCATCAACGACCTGCTGCGCCTGATGGTGTCGCGCAAGGGCTCGGACCTGTTCCTGACGGCCGATTTTCCGCCCGCCATCAAGGTGGACGGCAAGGTCACCAAGGTGTCGCCGCAGCCGCTCAGCAGTCAGCACACCTTGCAGCTGGCGCGGGCCATCATGAACGACAAGCAGGCGGCCGAGTTCGAGCGCAGCAAGGAGTGCAACTTCGCGATTTCGCCGCAAGGCGTGGGCCGTTTTCGGGCCAATGCTTTTTTGCAGCAAGGCTCGGTGGGCCTGGTGTTGCGGACCATTCCGTCCACCTTGCCGACGATTGCGTCGCTGGAATTGCCGCCGATTCTGCGCGAGGTGGTGCAGGCCAAACGCGGACTGCTGATCGTCGTCGGGGCGACCGGTTCGGGCAAAAGCACCTCGCTGGCCGCGCTGGTGGACGAGCGCAACGAGACCACGTTTGGTCACATCATCACGGTCGAGGACCCGATCGAGTTCGTCCATCCGCACAAGAACTGCATCGTCACTCAGCGTGAGGTCGGCATCGACACCGACAGTTGGGAGATGGCGCTGAAGAACTCGCTGCGCCAGGCACCGGATGTGATTTTGATGGGCGAACTGCGTGACCGTGAAACGATGGAACACGCGGTCGCCTTTGCCGAAACCGGCCATTTGTGCATGGCGACGCTGCATGCCAACAGCGCCAACCAAGCGCTGGACCGCATCATCAACTTCTTCCCGGAAGAACGGCGCAGTCAGTTGTTGATGGATTTGTCTTTGAACCTGCGTGCGCTGGTGTCGCAGCGCCTGCTGCCGCGCCGCGAAGGCAAGGGCCGGGTGGCGGCGGTGGAAATCATGCTGAACACGCCGCTGGTTTCGGACTTGATCTTCAAGGGCGAGGTCAGCGAGATCAAGGAGGTCATGAAGCGCTCCCGCGAGCAAGGCATGCAGACCTTCGACCAAGCCTTGTTCGATCTTTATGAGAGCGGCAAGGTCACTTATGAAGACGCCTTGCGCAATGCCGACTCCGTCAACGATCTTCGCTTGCAGATCAAGCTCCATAGCGAGCGGGCACGATCCGGCGATTTGAACGCCGGCACCGAACATTTCACCATTCTGTAACCTGGATTTAGAGCTCGAGCCATGACCACAACTACCCGCAGTTACGACAGCATCCCGCCTCTCAAACTGGCTTTTCTAGGCCTTGGCGTGATGGGCTACCCGATGGCCGGCCACCTGGCGCGCGCCGGTCATGCGGTGACGGTCTACAACCGCACGCAAGCCAAAGCCGATGCTTGGGTGAGCGAATTCGGCGGCAGCTCGGCCCGCACGCCGGCTGCCGCCGCAGCGGGAGCGGACATCGTTTTTGCCTGTGTCGGCAATGACAGTGACTTGCGCTCGGTGGTGCTGGGTGAGGAGGGTGCTTTTGCCGGCATGGCCGCCGGGGCGGTGTTTGTCGACCACACCACCGCCTCGGCCGAAATCGCCCGCGAACTGCATGCGGCCGCGCAGGCCTTGGGTCTGCATTTTGTCGACGCGCCCGTGTCGGGCGGCCAAGCGGGCGCGGTGAATGGTGCGCTGACCGTCATGTGCGGTGGCGATACCGAACCGTTCGCACAAATTCAAGCCGTGAGCTGCGCCTTTGCCAAGGCCGTCACCCGCGTCGGTGACTCCGGCGCCGGGCAGCTCGCCAAGATGGTCAACCAGATTTGCATTGCCGGGCTGGTGCAAGGGCTGGCCGAGGCGATTGCCTTTGGGCAGAAAGCCGGTCTCGACATGAAGCTGGTGCTCGATGTCATCGGCAAGGGCGCAGCGCAGAGCTGGCAGTTGGACAACCGCGGCAAGACCATGGTCGATGGCCAATTCAATTTCGGCTTCGCGGTCGACTGGATGCGCAAAGACCTCGGGCTGGTGCTGGACGAAGGTCGCCGCAACGGCGCCCGCTTGCCCGTCACCGCGTTGGTCGATCAGTTCTACGCCGATGTGCAAGCCCTCAGCGGCGGCCGTTGGGACACCTCCAGCTTGATCAAGCGCCTCGGCTGAAGGTTGAGGGCTCGCCGCGCTTATCTGGCTGGTGCCGGTTTGGGCACGATGCGAGCCAGTTCGTCCTCGCTGAGGATTTCGAAGGCGCGCACGACCTTTTTGACGCCGCCCACGCCCCGTGCGATTTCGACCGCACGGGTCGCTTCACGCTCCGATACGCGTCCCATGATGAAGACATCGCCGCGCTCGACGACGACGTAAAACGCGTTCGAAATCAAGTCGCGGGCGTCGACCAGATTGGCTCGGATCTTGGTGGCGATCAACACATCGTTGGAGCGACTGCCCAGCGAGCTGTTGCCCATCACCGCTGTTTCGTTGAGCACGCTCTGGACGTTTTCAACGCCGCTGGCAATGGTGGTCAGCAGCGTTCGATCGGCCTCGCTGCGGGCTTCGCCGGTGATCAACACCAGCCGGTTGTAGCTGTTGAGGCTGACGTGAACACGGTCACCCAGCTGTTCCCTGATCCGCGAGTTTGCCTTCAGTTCGATGCCTTGATCCTCCAACTGTGTACCGGACGTGCGGCGGTCGGTGGCCATCAGCGCACCGCCCACCATCGCACCACCCAGCACCAGGGGGGCACAGGCACTGCTCAGCAGCGCGGCTGCCAGCGTGGCGAGGAGGACTCTGCGGCCAGACTTCGGGGCCAGTGGCTTGATCGGCAAATTCATTGAATTCCTTTGGGTTTATGGCTCGTCGGCACCCAGCAATTGCAGATCGACGGCGTCGCACAAACAATGCGACAAGAGCCGGTGCGCTTCGGCAACGCGTGCCGGACGGCTGTGGTGCACACGGATGTGCACATCGGTATCGAGCAGCAGCGGGCGCAGCTCGTCGTCTTGGGCGCTGGTCAAGGCAATCACGCTCATGTCCTGGGCGTGAGCAGCTTCCAAAACTGCCGCCCAATTGGCGCGGCTGGCGAGCTGAGATTCGAACAACAGCAGCAGATCGCCGGGATGGCCTTGCGTTTGCACTTGGCGTGCCAGTGCAGCGTCCGGGGCAAAGCCATGTGCCAGGGCATCCAGGCTCCAAGCCGCCAAGCCGGGCCGGTCTTGCTCGAAGCGGCCGACCAACAACGCGGCCATATATTGAGCATCGAGTGCCGATAAACCGAGCCCGCAACAAAGCACCCGACCACCGCCGGTGATGCCGTCAATCAACAGTTGCGTGGCGGTGGCCAAGGGCCGCGACAGGTGCTCGGCGACCTGATAAAACAGGTCTGCGCTTTCGAAGAATTGCTGCTGTATGCGTTGCTCTAACATTTGCGCGAATCATAAAGCAGTGGAAACCCTGATCAGCGTGGGTACCGCGCGCCTTATTCGGTATCAAAGGCAGCCACCAACCATTCAACCTGATCGCCGTCGATGGCGATCACATCGAAGCGGCAGGGCGGCGGGGTGGCGTGGCGCAGCAGGTAATGGCTGGCGGCGTAGATGAGCTTGCGCTGTTTTTTGGGCGTCACGCTGGCCGCCGCGCCGCCATGTGTCAGCCCGGCGCGCGCACGTACCTCGACAAAAACCACCGTGCCGTCGCGATCTTGCAGAATCAGGTCGACCTCGCCGGCGCGCGCGCCCGGCCCTGCGGCGACCCGATAATTGCGCTCCAGCAGGCGCAGGCCGTGGCGCTGCAAAAACTGCAGGGCTACGGCTTCCGCCTCGGCACCGCGAATCGCGCGGGTGGGCAGGTCAACGCCCCCAGTGCCGGTCAGGCTGCCTGCACTTTTCACGCCAATTTTTGGAGCGCCCCACTTGAACATTGATGTCTCCCTGCTGATGCAGGCCGCTGCCGCCGCTGCTGGTGCCCAGCAGTATCCTGCCGCCACACTTTATGTGGTGGCCACGCCGATCGGTAATTTGGCGGACATCAGCTTTCGCGCTGCCCACGTACTCGGGCTGGTTGATGCGGTGGCCTGTGAAGACACGCGCGTCAGTGCCGGCTTGCTGCGCCATCTGGGCTTGCACCGGCCGCTGATCGCCCTGCATCAGCACAACGAGCATGAGGCCAGTGCGGCGCTCGTCGCCAGGTTGCAGCGCGGCGAGCGCATTGCCTACATCAGTGATGCCGGCACGCCGGCCATCTCCGACCCCGGCGCGGTGCTGGTGGCGGCAGTCGCGACCGCCGGTCTGCGTGTGTTGCCGATTCCGGGTGCAAGCAGCACGGTCACGGCGCTCAGCGTGGCGGGCGATGTGATCGCCAAGGGTTTTGAGTTTGCCGGCTTCTTGCCGACCAAGGCGCTGGAGCGGCGGGCGGTGCTGCAAACGCTGTGCGGCAGCCCGCGCAGCCAGGTCTTGTTCGAGGCGCCGCATCGCATCAAGGCCGTGATCGATTTGTTGGCGGAACTCTGCCCGGCACAGCGCGTCACCGTCTGCCGCGAGTTGACCAAGCAATTCGAAACTGTCCACACCGCGCTGGCGGCCGATCTGCCGGGCTGGATGGCGGCCGATGCGCAGCGTGAACGGGGCGAATTCGTACTGGTCCTGCATGCGGTGCGGGCGGAGGCCGCCGCTGAAGGTGAATTGCCGGCCGAAGCGCTGCGCGTGTTGAATTTGCTGCTGGCCGACTTGCCGCTGAAGCAGGCGGTGGCGCTGGCGGCGGAAATCAGTGGCAGTTCGCGCAACCGTCTTTACGACTTTGCGCTTGAGCAGAAAAAGTCGCGCGAAATTTAGCGTCCGCGCGACGCGCTTAGACCGTTGCCCGCGCCTGGCGGGGTCGGCTATCTCCTTGCGCTGGCCCGGGCCGGATCGGCGGAAGTGGCGATTTTGGCGGTGGCTCTCCTACAATCCGGTCATGATCTCGCGCGAACCCACCATTGCCCGCCTCGTAGCAGCCCGCAGCCAGTTGCTGGAGCCTTACGGTCTGAGTGAACCGATGCTGGCGAAAGCCCTGCGTCTGATCACCGAGCACCGCGTCGATGACGCCGATCTTTACTTCCAGACCACCCGTTCGGAGGGCTGGAGCCTGGAAGAAGGCATCGTCAAAAGCGGCAGCTTCAGCATCGACCAAGGCGTCGGCGTGCGCGCAGTGGCCGGCGAAAAAACCGCTTTTGCCTATTCCGACGACATTTCCGAAGCGGCCATCATTGATGCCGCGCTGACGGTGCGCACGATTGCCGCCGCCGGCTTGAGCCGCAAGGTCAAGGTGCCGAGCAAGGCGACCGTGGCCCGCAGTCGTGCGTTGTACGGCGCGGCCGATCCGATCGCCAGCCTCGACAGCACCGAAAAAGTGGCGATGCTGGAGCGCGCCGAGCGCATGGCCCGTGCCAAAGATCCTCGCGTGGCTCAGGTGATGGCCGGTCTGGCGGCTGAGCATGAAGTGATTCTGGTGGCGCGTGCCGACGGCACGATGGCGGCCGATGTGCGCCCGATGGTGCGCTTGTCGGTGACAGTGATCGCCGAGAGCAATGGCCGGCGCGAGGTCGGTTCCGGCGGTGGTGGCGGCCGTTTCGGCTTGGCCTATTTCACCGATGAGATGATTTCAAGCTACGTCGATCATGCGGTCAACGCGGCACTGACCAATCTGGAGTCGCGCCCGGCCCCGGCCGGCGAGATGACTGTGGTGCTCGGCCCCGGCTGGCCCGGCGTGCTTTTGCACGAGGCCATCGGTCACGGTTTGGAAGGCGACTTCAACCGCAAGGGCAGTTCTGCTTTTGCCGGCCGCATCGGCCAGCGTGTGGCCGCCAAGGGTGTGACGGTGCTGGACGACGGCACACTGCCGGACCGCCGCGGCTCGCTCAACGTGGACGACGAAGGCTGTGCCTCGCAGCGCAATGTCCTGATCGAAGACGGCATCTTGAAGGGCTATATCCAGGACGCGATGAATGCTCGGCTGATGAAAGTCGCCCCGACCGGCAACGGCCGGCGCGAAAGTTACGCCCATGTGCCGATGCCGCGCATGACCAACACCTATATGTTGGGCGGTAACAAAGACCCGCAAGAAATCATCGCCAGCATCAAAAAGGGCATTTACGCCACCAACTTTGGCGGCGGGCAGGTCGACATCACCAGCGGCAAGTTCGTGTTCTCGGCCAACGAGGCCTTCTGGGTCGAGAACGGCAAGATCTTGTACCCGGTCAAGGGTGCGACCATCATCGGCAGCGGCCCCGAGGCGCTGACGCGGGTGACGATGATAGGCAACGACATGCAGCTCGACACCGGTGTCGGCGTGTGCGGCAAAGAAGGCCAGAGCATCCCGGTCGGCGTGGGTCAACCGACCTTGCGCATCGACGGGTTGACGGTGGGCGGCACCGCTTGATGGGGCAGCCGTCGGTTACTGGCTCGAATGTTTCGATTAGCCGCAAATTTTTGCGTGCTACATTCAAGTCCATGTTGTCGACAAAGTTCTTCTTTTTTACTTGGTTCTCATACCGCACCGGCGGCAGAGAGGCGAGCGCGTAACCCGACAACGCATCCAACTTCTGCAAACCGCCAGGTACTCACCGGGCGGTTTTTTTTTGCCCTGTCGTCATTTCTTCCGCCGTCTGTTCACTGATTCAGCACTTGAAAGAGCTTAAGCCCATGAATGCCAAGATTGCCAAAGCCGAGCACGAACGCGGCTACTCGCCCCAAGACAAAACCAGCATGACCGACGACGAGCGCATCCTCGACATCACGCCGCTGCCGCCACCTGAGCATCTGATCCGGTTCTTCCCGATTCGCGGCACGCCGATGGAGCCGTTGATCTCTGGTACGCGAGGGCGCATCCGTCAGATCATGCAGCGCAAGGACGACCGGCTGTTGGTTGTCATTGGGCCTTGCTCGATCCACGACCCGGCGGCCGCCTTGGAGTACGCCAAGCGCCTGCAGGTGCAGCGCGAGAAGTACGCCGACACGCTGGAAATCGTCATGCGCGTCTATTTCGAGAAGCCGCGCACGACGGTCGGCTGGAAGGGTTTGATCAACGACCCCTATTTGGACGAGAGCTATCGCATCGACGAAGGTCTGCGCATTGCCCGCCAATTGCTGCTGGAAATCAACCGCCTGGGTGTTCCGGCCGGCTCGGAATTTCTCGACGTGATTTCGCCGCAATACATCGGCGACCTGATTTCCTGGGGTGCCATTGGCGCACGCACGACCGAAAGTCAAGTGCACCGCGAACTCGCTTCAGGGCTGTCGGCCCCGATCGGGTTCAAGAACGGCACCGACGGCAACATCAAGATCGCGACCGACGCGATTCAAGCGGCGGCTGGCGCGCACCACTTTTTGTCGGTGCACAAGAACGGCCAAGTGGCCATCGTCGAGACGGCGGGCAACAAGGATTGCCACGTGATTTTGCGCGGCGGCAAAGCGCCCAATTACGACGCCGACAGCGTGGCAGCCGCCTGCCGGGACTTGGCTGCAGCCAAGCTGACCCCGGCGCTGATGATCGATTGCTCGCATGCGAACAGCGCCAAGCAGCACCAACGCCAGCTGGATGTGGCGCGCGACATTGCCGACCAATTGCGTGCCGGCAGCCAGCAGATTTTCGGTGTGATGGTGGAGAGCCATCTGCACGACGGCGCGCAGAAGTTCACGCCCGGCAAGGATGACCCGAGCCAATTGGAATACGGCAAGAGCATCACCGACGCCTGCTTGGGCTGGGATGGCTCGCTCGAAGTGCTGGAGGTTCTGAGCGCCGCCGTCAAGGCTGCGCGCGCTTGAGGGATTGAGTCAAAATCAAGTCCCGCAGTCAATCAACAAGGATCAGCCATGCGCAGCGAGGTCAAAGTCGTTTTCGGTCCGGCTCAGGAGTTCGACCTCGTCGTCGATGCCAGTGAGGTGCTGTCGTTCGAGGCCTCCCGGCAGTGGCTGGACGAGCAGTTCGTCAAGAACGAATGCGAGCCGATGCGCGGCTCCGGCAAGGTCTTGATTGCCGACAAGATCTTCGGTATTGCCGCCGCCGTGGGGCCGGCCGCGTTCAAGGACCCGGCCTGGGCCTTGGACTATGCGCGTGCTACCAGCGGCGCGCTCAGCAAGGCTTTGTTGCGGATCGATGTGGCAATGCGCACCTTGTCTTATTGAGCGCACTGTTTGGTGCGGGACTCACTGGCCCAGCCGGCACGTTCCGTGCCTCGACCCGATTCTCTTGAAGCGCCGCCTCGCGCCCTCACATCTCGTGCGCCGGCGGCGTTTTTGTCGCCCTGGAGTTGATCGGGCTGGCCAAGCTGATCAACGCCATTCAACCCTCACGCTCGAACAACCGTCTAGCCATGCAAAAGCAAACCCATTCCTTCCAGGCCGAGGTCAAGCAGATCCTGCACCTCGTCACCCATTCGCTCTACTCGAACAAGGAAATCTTCCTGCGCGAGTTGGTGTCCAACGCGTCGGACGCCTGCGACAAGCTGCGGTTCGAGGCGCTGGACAATGCGGCGCTGTTTGAAGACCAGCCGAACCTGGAAGTCCGGGTCAGCTTCGATGTGGCGGCGCGCACCGTCACCATCACCGACAACGGCATCGGCATGAGCGCCGATGAAGCGATTGCGCACCTGGGCACCATTGCCAAGAGCGGCACCCGCGAATTCATGGAAAAGCTCGGCGGCGACCAGAAGAAGGATGCCAACCTGATCGGCCAGTTCGGCGTCGGTTTCTACTCCGGTTTCATCGTCGCTGACCGCATCACCGTCGAATCGCGCCGTGCCGGCTTGCCGCCCGAAGCCGGTGTGCGCTGGGAAGGCACTGGTGACTACGAGGTCGAGGCGATCACCCAAGCTGAGCGCGGCACCCGCGTGGTCTTGCATCTGCGCGCAGACGAGGACGAGTTCCTCAAGACCTGGCGTCTGAAGTCCGTCATCAGCAAATATTCCGACCACATTTCCCTGCCCATCCTGATGCGCAAGGAAGAGTGGGATGCCGACAAGGCCGAACAAGTCTTGAAGGACGAGTGGGAAAGCGTCAACAAGGCCTCGGCCTTGTGGGCTCGCAGCAAGAGCGAGGTGACGCAGGAGCAGTACGAGGACTTCTACAAGCAGATCAGCTAC